>JAFNXT010000336.1 GCA_017378975.1 Oscillospiraceae bacterium | reverse complement strand
GTTGGACGCACCGGCAGAAGCGCTCAGCGCCCTGTCCGGCAAGCTGGGCATGCTCCCCGGGGTCACAGCTAAGACCTTGTATGCGAAGCTTCCGGAGGCGTGACAGTGGATCCATTGGTAAGAAAGCTCTGCGCTGGACAGAGGCTGGAGGTCGGAGAGTTTGAACGACTGATCCGTGGGCGGGAGCAGGTCAGGGAGCTGTTGGCATCTAGGGCCAGAGAGGTCCGGACACAGGTCTATGGGGATCGTGTCTGGATCCGGGGGCTGATCGAATTCACCAACTGGTGTAAAAACGACTGCCTGTACTGCGGTCTGCGGTGTTCGAACCATAAGGTGGAGCGGTATCGTTTGTCGGAGGATGAGGTCCTTTCCCGGTGCCGGATGGGCTATGGGACAGGGTTTCGGACCTTCGTGCTCCAGGGTGGTGAGGATCCTCTGTATGATCCAGAAAGGATCGCCGGGCTGGTCAGAGCGATCAAAAAGGGATTTCCCGACTGTGCGGTGACCCTGTCTGTGGGAGAATATCCAAGGGAAGTTTATGAGCTGTGGTATCAGGCTGGGGCGGACCGGTATCTTCTCAGGCATGAAACGGCGGATCCGGAGCATTATAGTCAGCTACATCCGGCATCCATGTGTCTGGCAGACCGGATGCGTTGTCTGGAGGATCTGAAGGATATCGGATATCAGGTGGGCTGTGGTTTCATGGTGGGATCACCCTGGCAAACAGAGGAACACCTTGCCAAAGATCTCAGTTTCCTTCAGGCGTTCCGGCCTCATATGGTGGGGATCGGGCCGTTCATCCCTCAGAAGGATACGCCGTTCAGGGACCGGACCGGTGGGACGGTAGAGCTGACGACTTTTCTGCTGTCTGTGATCCGGGTGATGCTCCCGGACGTGTTGCTTCCTGCCACCACGGCCCTGGCCACCATCGACCCCGATGGACGGGAGCAGGGGATCCGGGCCGGAGCCAATGTGTGTATGCCGAATCTGTCTCCTGCGGACGTTCGGGAAAAATACGCGATCTATGATGACAAAGCCTGTGCCGGGGATGAAGCGGCGGAACAGCTCCTCCATCTGGAGGAGAAGATCCGCTTGGCCGGATGCACCATGTCCATGGGCCGGGGCGATCATATTAAAATGGATGGAAGGTGACCTGAAATGTATGATAAATATTCTATGAAAGCCGAAGAGTTCATCGATCATCAGCAGATCCTGGACACTCTTGCTTTTGCGGATGAACACAAACGGGACGCAGCGCTGATCGATCAGATCATCGGGAAGGCCCGTCAGCGGAAGGGGCTGGACCATCGGGAGGCATCGGTGCTTCTGGCCTGTGAGCTGGAAGACCGGAACGAACAGATCTTCGCGCTGGCGGAACAGATCAAAAAGGACTTCTACGGGAACCGGATCGTGATGTTCGCTCCGCTGTATCTGTCCAATTATTGCATCAATGGCTGTCTGTACTGCCCCTATCACCGGAAAAATAAGCATATCCCAAGAAAGAAGCTGTCGCAGGAGGAGATCCGGGCAGAGGTGATCGCCTTGCAGGATATGGGCCACAAGCGGCTTGCTTTGGAGGCCGGTGAGGATCCGGTGAACAATCCGCTGGAATATATCCTGGAGTCGATCAAAACCATCTACTCCATCAAGCACAAGAATGGAGCCATCCGACGGGTGAACGTGAACATCGCCGCCACTACGGTGGAGGATTACCGGAAGCTGAAGGAAGCCGGTATCGGCACCTATATCCTGTTCCAGGAAACATATCACAAGGAGAGCTACGAGCATTTGCATCCCACGGGTCCCAAGAGCAACTATGCTTACCATACGGAGGCCCATGACCGGGCCATGCAGGGCGGTATCGATGATGTGGGTCTGGGTGTGCTGTTCGGTTTGGAACTGTACAGATATGAGTTCGCAGGACTTCTGATGCATGCGGAGCATCTGGAGGCGGTATTCGGTGTTGGACCCCATACGATCAGTGTTCCCCGGCTTTGTCCGGCAGATGATATCGATCCCGGTTCCTTCGATAACGGCATCAGCGATGATATCTTCGCTAAGATCGTGGCTTGCATCCGGGTGGCGGTGCCTTACACCGGTATGATCATCTCCACCAGAGAAAGCCCCAAGGTCCGGGAGCGGGTGCTCCATCTGGGTGTTTCTCAGATCTCCGGTGGAAGTCGTACCAGCGTTGGCGGTTATACGAACGAAGAGCCGGAGGAAGCGAGCACCGCGCAGTTCGATCTGAGTGACCACAGGACCCTCGATCAGGTGGTGGCCTGGCTCATGGAGATGGGATATATCCCGTCCTTTTGTACAGCCTGCTACCGGGAGGGGCGGACGGGGGACCGGTTCATGTCCCTGTGCAAGTCCGGGCAGATCAATAACTGCTGTCTTCCCAATGCGCTCATGACCCTGAAGGAATACTTGATGGACTACGCCTCCCCGGAGACCAGAGCCTTGGGAGAGCGGTTGATCGCGTCGCAGCTGGGGGATATCCCCCGGGAGAAGACCCGGAGCATCGTCGAGGACCGTTTGGCGAGGATCGGGGCAGGAGAGCGGGATTTCCGTTTTTGAGGTGATGGATATGGCAGATATGACAGCGACTCCTTCCGGAGAACGGGTCCACATCGCGTTCTTTGGCCGCAGGAACGCCGGAAAGTCCAGCTTGGTCAATGCCTTCACGGGACAGGAGATGTCGATCGTTTCGGAAGTAGGGGGCACTACCACAGACCCTGTGTCGAAGGCCATGGAATTGCTCCCTCTGGGACCGGTCCAGATCATCGATACACCCGGTATCGATGATGAAGGGACACTGGGGACGCTTCGTGTCCGACGGACCCGACAGGTGCTCAACGCTACGGATCTGGCGGTCCTGGTGACGGATGGCACCATGCCGTTGGGTGAGGCGGAACGGGAGCTGATCGGGCTCTTCGATGAGAAGTCGATCCCGTATATCCTGGTGAGGAACAAGGCGGATCTGTTGGAGGAGGTACCGGAAGGGGATGGTCTGTATACCAGCGCTTTGACTGGATGGCACATCCATGAACTGAAGGAGCTGGCGGCCCATATGGTGCTGGACCGGGACGACAGTCGGATGTTGGTCGGTGATCTGCTGGATCCCGGCGATACGGTGGTGCTGGTGGTGCCGATCGACAAGGCGGCTCCTAAAGGGCGGCTGATCCTGCCCCAACAGCAGACGATCCGGGATGTGCTGGATCATGGCTGCAACTGCGTGATCTGTCGGGATCATGAGCTGGTACAGACTTTGGAGGGCCTTCGAAAGCCACCGAAGATGGTGATCACGGATTCTCAGGTGTTTGGAAAGGTCAGCGCCATGGTCCCGGAAGACATCCTGCTGACTTCTTTTTCGATCCTCATGGCACGGTATAAGGGGGATCTGGAGCTGACGGTGGCCGGGGCGCGGATGCTGGACCGTATCCGGGATGGGGACCGTATCCTGATCAGCGAAGGCTGTTCCCATCATCGGCAGTGCGGCGATATCGGTACCCAGAAGCTCCCGGGATGGATCCGGTCCCATACCGGAGCACAGCCGGAATTCACCTTCACTTCCGGTAAAGATTTTCCGGAGGACCTGTCCTGCTATCGACTGGTGATCCATTGCGGCGGTTGTATGCTGACTCAGCGTCAGATGCGGTACCGCCAGCGGTGTTGCATGGATCAGGGCGTGCCGATCACCAATTACGGCATCGCGATCGCTCATATGAAGGGGATATTGGAGCGTTCTTTGGGACCGTTCCGTTTGACCGATCAGAAGTGAACAACGCCCCAGAGCCGGTGGGCTCTGGGGCGTTGTCATATCATTCGGTGATCTGCTCCTTCTTCTTCAGGAGCTTGGGCAGGAAGATCGTTCCAAGGAATACGGCGAGGCAGGTGACGGAGACCACAAGACCAAGGGTGAAGGCTTGGTTTTGATAGCGGAAGGTGATCTGGTGGGGGCCCTTGGTCAGTTCCAGCGCCATCATGGCATCTCCCACCAGTACGGGCTCCACTTCCTGCCCATCGACGGTGGCGACCCAGTTGCCATCGTAGGGGATCGAGGTATACATGAGACCGTCACGGTCACAGTCGATATCGCCTTCGATCCGGGTGGTAGTGAAATGGGTCAGGTCCAGCGTGGAGGAGGAAAGGATCTGGTGGCCCTTACGGAAGACTTCTTCGTCCAGCAGAGCGGCACGGATCAGGACTACACCGTGGCTCTCTTTTTTGCAGGTGATGTCGATGATCACCTTGTCCCCGGGCTTCACATCGCTGACGGAGATCATCTGGGGCAGGCTGATGGATTCGCTGAACAGCTCCCGGTCGTTGAGGAAGACCTTGTAGGAGTTCCGCTCGGTCATGTTCATGTCGAGACACAGGAAGCCGCTCTCCTCCAGCGTGTAGGTATAGCGAAGCGTGGCTGCCCGATCCTTGGTATCGAAGATGGTATAGCCGGTGGCGTTGTTGGCCTTCTCCAGCTCCAGACTCTTGGAGCCCACGATCTTCAGACGGCTGCCGGGGAGCATGGTCCATGCGGGGTCATCCAGACCGGTGGCCTGTTCGAACAGGTAGTTCTGGCGGAAGAAATTGTTGTTGCCGCTGACTTCATCGATCCGCTCCAGAGAGGAATCCTTAAGCCCTGTGTTTGCAAGGAAGCCAAGAGGGAGGTATGCGTTGTTCTCGAGCAAGGTAGAGGTGCCGAAGGTGTAGACCTCATCGTAATAAGCGTTCTCCTTCACCTGTCCGTCACGCTCGATGGTATACTTCAGATTCAGGAAAAGATCTGCCAGCGGGGAAGATTCCTCGTAGGCATAACGGTTATAGGTGTTCTTTGCACCGTAGCCCAGCATCTTCATGAACTCCGTCACACGGACGTTGGCTGAGCTGGTGAAGGTGGAAACGCCGTTGTACCCGTTGAGGGCACCGTCGTTCAGGGTCTGCGTGTGGGTGGTCTCGGTGCGGAAGAAGTCGGAGCCCTCCTCACGCTGATCCAGATAATCGATCAGAGCCTCCGTGTGGACGGTGCCCTTGGGATAGTTGGTGACGGTGGTATAGGAGAAACGTGCCCCGAAGCTGACCAGATCCAGGATCAGCTCCATGAGCATCACCACACAGAATCCGATGCTGGCGATACGGCGAATAAAGACCGTGTGGTCTTTGGATCCGGAGTTGTCATCCGTTTCCTCCGGGGCGGCTTCTTCACAGACCGGCAGGGGCTCGGACTCTGCGGTCTGGGAAACGTCCTCGGTCATCTCGCTGGGAAGGTCTGTAAGGCTCCCATCTTCCACGGTGGGGACCTCATCGGTGCATCCCTCAGCCGGTTTGGGCTTGGTGGGTCTGGAGAACAGCATGCCGATCAGCAGGACGGTGGGATACAGCACCAGGAACACCAGATTGAAGAACAGGTAGAGGGGTGTCGTCAACTCGTCACTGCACAGCAGGATGGCCGCGGTGAGCAGAGTGGCGGCCAGAAGCTGCCAGGGCTGGAAGCGGTCACGGACCATCCATGCACGGTAGGCCATGTAGAGCATGACGAAGCTGAAAAGGAAGCTGAAGCGATAGGGGATCATGTTGGTGAAGTGGAAACCGTGCCAGATATAATCCAACTGACGCAGAAGGAAGGACAGCATGAAGAAAACCAACAGCCCCAAAGAACAAAGCTTGTCCCGCAGCTTTACCTCCGTGGAGGTCAGGAACAGGAAGGACAGCAGGATGGAGCCCACACCGCAATAGACGTTGGGGAGACCTTCTTTGAAGGTAGGCGTGATAGAGCCGCCCATGTTACCGGCGATCTGGCGCATACCCTCCAGGATCGGAGGGAAGGAAGCCAGGAATGCTTTGATCCATTGACCTGCCAGAGCGCCGAAGGAAGCTCCCTGATCGTTCATCGTCTTGAATGTTTCCCATGCGCTCCGGGCGTTTTCGCAGACGGAGCTCGCTACGATGTTGAGGCTGAAGGAATCCGGGAAGGAATTGACGCTGGACTGGGTGTTTTGCAGAGAGCCCAGCGCAGGAAGGGTCAGGAAGGTGGTCATGCCGATGGCGAAGACGGTAAAAAGACCGATCCGTACGAAGTCCTGGAAAAGACGCTTTGCCCCGCGGAAACGACAGAGCTCATAGCCGATGAAGACGAGCAGGACGAAGATGCAGGTGAAAAACCCGATGTAGTAATTGATCACCACGGACAGGAACAGGGAGACCGTATACAGAGTGCACTTCCGGTCACGCAGGAGTTGGAGCGTGCCCAGCACCACCAGAGGAAGGAGCGCGAAGGTATCCAGCCACATGACGTTCCATTGATATCCCAATGCCCAGGAGCACAGTGCGTAGCAGGCTCCGAACAGAGAGATCGAGTGGTCATTAACGCCGAAATGCTTCTTCAGGAAGATAGCGAAGAACAGACCGGCAAGACCGAGCTTGATGGGGGAGAGCAGAGCGAAATATTCCAGCGTCAGGCTCTCGGGGACCAGGATGCTCAGCAGGTTCAGGGGACTGCCCAGATAATAGGAGATCAGGCCAAGATAGTCCATACCCATGCCGACGTTCCAACTGTACAGCAGGGATCTGCCGCTGAGCAGAGCTTTACGGAAGGACACGAAGAAAGGGTAGTACTGATGATATTCGTCGGAGTACAGCAGAGCCCTATCGTTACCGAAGGGTTCGTAGCCGCCGATCAGCATGACAGTCAGCATCCCGATGAAGGGGATCAGGAACGCCAGCAGGAGTGGATCGAGCCAAGGCTTTTTGTTCAGTACATATGGTTTCAGTTTCATTTTCTGCCTCCCTTGGAAAAGTCAACTCAGATTGTATCATATACTGTTTCTTTGGTAAAGAAGAAAACAGGAAAATTCATAAAAGAATAAAAAACACGGACCGAAGTCCGTGTTTTTTTCATCAGGTATCGTCACTGTCGTCGTTATCCAGATCATCCACATCGTCATCATCGATATGGGAGATCTCGTTGACACGGACCCGGCGCTTGATCTTCTGGTCTTCCACCTGCTTGTGGATCAGCTCCTTGACAGTGATGGGGTCCTTGATGTTCTTCAGCACCAAGGTGGGTTGGGTGCAGTCGGAGGACACGATCGTAACGGTGCCCACGCCCAGCATACGCTGCCACAGGTTGCGCTTGGTGTTGATATCACGGACACGGTACAGGAGCAGTTCGTCGTCCCGGATGTTCAGGAAGCCCACGGAAAGGAACAGCCGGTCCTCGTTGAGACTGTAACGAGTGAAGCTCAGAGGAAGGCCAAGATAACGCTTGCGGTCAGACCAGAGCAGGTCAGTCCTTTTGTTTGCCATAGATCATACCTCCTTGGTTGTTTTATACTATTTTAGATCCTGTATGGGAGATCGTCAAGGGGAAACGGGAGTCTTGCGTGTTTTGCACAGTTTATAGAGCTCCTCGGTAGCGAGGCGGGCCTTGGCTACGGAGGTGGCATCCTTCGGGAAACAGTAGTAGAGGGCATCCTTATCACCGATGCTGATGATATCACCGATCTCGTACCAGTAATAATCAGCGTTCAGGTTATAGGAGACCAGCGGCTTCTGGGCATAGTCCAGCGTTCCGTCACAGCCCGTGAGGTGGAAACCCTCCGCATCGTGGGTCAGGGTGCCGGAGCCCACCATGTAAAGGGCTTTGTAGTCCACAAGCATGCCGATATCCACATCGCAGGACATTCGATAGGTGCCGTCGATCAGTTCCTGCCGGACCTGTTCCCGTTCCCAGCGGAACCAATGGGGGATGTGGTCGAAAGCTGTCTCGCCGTTGGTCCTGTGGAGCCTGCCTTCTGGGGTCAGCTCGTAGTCGGCACCGCAGGCGGCACAGGTCAGATGGGTGCCCTTGCCGGTGAGGACGCCTTCCTTGCCGCAATGGGGACACTTATAGAGGATCCGGTGCAGACCGTCGGCCCGGAAAGGCTCATGGATCTCGATGCCCTGCTCCTGCTGCCAGCGGAAGTGATCGAAGCCGAAGGCGTCGTCCAGCTGATCGCTCAGGTCCTTCACAGACATCTGCCGGACCTGCTCCTGTGTGAAGAGGCAACGTGCCTTGGCGGTGACCTGCACTCCCTTGCGGATCTGGAGCTCGTTATACAGAGGGTTTCGGGAGAATGCGCCGAAGGTCTCGATCATGATCACGGGCACATCGAATTTCTTCAGGATCACGCCCATTTTCCGGGGCAGGGAGGTGGCGGTGCCGTCCAGAGAATAACCGGCCTCGGGATACATGAGGACGCTGGTCTTCAGGGTCTTCAGGGCGTAGTTCATATCCTTGATCAGGCTCAGGTCTGTGACGAACTTCTGGGTGGGGATACAGCCGATGGTCCGCATGAGCCAGCTCATGAGACCGCCGAAGCCCACGAAGGAATCGGTGGTGGCGACGATGCAGAAATGTTTGGGGAACAGGATCCGGTAGGCGATCTGCATATCCAGGAAGCAGGAATGGTTCATGAGGATCAGGCAGGGCTGGTCCTTCAGCTCGTCGAGGCCCTCGGCTTCGTATTTGAATCTGGTGCCCATCATGCCGAACACCGTCAACAGACGGATCAGCCCACGCCAGAAGATCCCTACCTTCCTGGGGGGCTTGTGGGCGGGACGAGGGAGGGACATCACTTCAGTGTAGCTCTTTTTCTTGATCGCTATCTTCAAGGTGCAGACATCCTTTCTATCGTACATTCATGATCTGTTCATCATTATAAACGATGCCGTATATCTGTGTCAATGGTATTATCCATGCCACATACATCGGTCGTGGCTATGCGTATATCCAAAAATAATATGCAAACTTAAGATGATCCGGTGTTTTCTATTATATATCACCAGAAAATAACGCGGAAATTGTAGCGAGTTATGATTGACGTTTTGGGTAATTGGATGTATAATCCATGATGTACATTCAAAAATGGAAAAGGAGTATCATTGTTATGAAGAAGATCATCGCACTGTGTCTGGCTTCTCTGATGCTGATGGGTCTGTTCGCCGGTTGTGGCAACAGCGCCAAGGGTGACGAGAGCCTGAAGCTCGTTGAGAGCGGTAAGCTGATCATGTCCACCAATGCCGCGTTCCCTCCCTATGAGATGACCACCGATGAGGGTGGTTTCGAGGGTATCGACGTTGAGATCGCCGGCGCCATCGCCGAGAAGCTTGGTCTGGAGCTGGTCGTGGACGATATGGATTTCGACTCCGCGCTGTTGGCTGTCCAGCAGGGCAAGAGCGACATCGTCATGGCTGGTGTTTCTGTCACCGATGCCCGTAAGAAGGTCATGGACTTCTCCGAGAGCTACGCCACCGGCATCCAGGTGGTCATCGTGAAGGAAGGTTCCGATGTGACCATGGATAATCTTGGCGAGAAGATGATCGGCACCCAGCGTGGCACCACCGGTTATATCTACGCATCCGACACCCCTGAGAACGGCGGTTACGGTGAGGACCATGTCACTGCTTATGACAACGGTGCCAGCGCTGTGAAGGCTCTGCAGAACGGTCAGGTGGACTGCGTCATCATCGACAAGGCTCCTGCTCAGGAGTTCGTCAAGGCCAACCCCGGTCTGACTCTGCTGGAGGGCAACTGGGTCGAGGAGCAGTATGCCATAGGCATGGACAAGGGCAACACCGAACTGGTGGAGGCTGTCAACAAGGCTCTGGCTGAGCTGACCGCTGATGGCACTGTCCAGAAGATCATCGACAAGTACATCACCGCAGAGTGATCCGGTCCGTAAAAAGGGCGGCGAAGGCCGCCCTTTTTCCCTATATACACAGATCGGGAGGTCTTCATGGAATATTATGAGCTTTGGAGCTCCATGATGGTGGACGGAGAGCCGATCACCTTCTGGCAGGAGTTCTATGTGAAATTCTTTCAGGCGTTCATCGAGGGTGACCGGTGGAAGCAGTATCTGAGTGGTGTGGGCACCACCCTGTATGTCACCGCGTTGGCTCTTGTCATGGGTATCGCTTTAGGCGTGGTCGTGGCGATGGTCCGGACTGCCCATGACCAGCAGAGACCGGGCAAGAAGAATTTCTTCCTTGGTGTCATCAATGCTGTTTGCAAGGTCTATATCACGGTGATCCGTGGCACTCCCATGATGGTCCAGTTGCTGATCATGGGCTTCGTTATTTTTTCCAGCAGTCGTGATTTCACCATGGTCGGCACTCTGACGCTGGGCATCAACTCCGGCGCTTATGTGGCGGAGATCATCCGGGGCGGCCTCATGTCCCTGGATCCCGGCCAGATGGAGGCCGGTCGGAGCCTTGGTCTTGGCTATATGGATACCATGCGGTTCATCGTGATCCCCCAGGCCTTCAAGGCCATCCTGCCTGCGTTGGGCAACGAGTTCATCATCCTGCTGAAGGATACGTCCCTGATCAATGTGATCGGCGGTAAGGAGCTGGTCTATGCCGCACAGGCGATCTATGGTCGGACCTATGAGCAGATGTTCCCTCTGGTGGGTGTGGCGATCATTTATTTGGTGCTGGTGATGTTCCTTACCTGGCTTCTGGGCATCCTCGAAAGGAGGCTTCGTCAAAGTGATCGACGTTAAAGGTTTGAGTAAATCCTTTGGTGACCATCAGGTGCTGAAGGATATCTCTGAGCATATCCATCCCGGCGAGAAAGTGGTGGTGATCGGACCCTCCGGTTCCGGTAAGTCCACGTTCCTGCGGTGTCTGAATCTGATGGAGTATCCCACGGCGGGTGTGATCACCTTCGACGGTGTGGAGACTACGGATCCCAAGACCGATATCGATCAGGTCCGCTGTAAGATGGGCATGGTCTTCCAGCATTTCAATCTGTTCCCCAATATGACCATCCGTAAGAACATCACGCTGGCTCCGGTGCGGACCAAGCAGATGACGCAACAGCAGGCGGATGAGACAGCGACCCGGCTTTTGAAGCGGGTGGGGCTGGAGGATAAGGCGGATGCTTATCCCAGCCAGTTGTCCGGTGGTCAGAAACAGCGGATCGCCATCGTTCGGGCCTTGGCCATGAACCCCAAGGTCCTGCTGTTCGATGAGCCCACATCTGCTCTGGACCCCGAGATGGTCGGTGAGGTGCTGTCCGTCATGAAGGAACTGGCGGCCGAAGGCATGACTATGGTGGTGGTCACTCATGAGATGGGATTCGCCAGAGAAGTGGCGGACCGTGTCGTGTTCATGGATGAAGGACGCATCGTGGAGCAGGGCGCTCCGGAGGCGATTTTTGACCGTCCTCAGCATCCAAGGCTTCGTGAATTCTTGTCCAAAGTGCTTTGATATTTCCCACCGACGCAGGATCTTGGTCCTGCGTCGGTCTTTATATCCTGCGGTCGTCATGATATACAAAAATCGTGAAGAAATATCGCAATATTCTATTGAAATATACTTTTTGTGTGATATAATGGAAAAAGCAAGTCTTTGTCAGACAAGGATTACCGAAAGGATCGTGATGATGATGGTCGATCTTCGCGCGTTACCATACTGTTTGAGTGAGGAGGACATCCGTTGGGTCCGGGATACGATCGGCGGGATGAGTGATGAGGAGAAGGTGGGACAGCTGTTCTTCCAGCTCACCGCTTCTCAGGATGAGACGTATCTTAGAGAACTGATGGAGAAGTATCACTTGGGTGGGTGTCGTTATAACCCCATGCCCGGTGCCATGGTCCTGAAACAGAACCGTATCCTCCAGAAATACGCGAAGATCCCGGTGTTCATCGCCTGTAATCCTGAGCAGGGTGGCAACGGTGTGTGCGTGGACGGGACCTTCGTCAGCAGTCAGGTCAAGATCGGAGCCACCGGTAAGGCTGATCACGCGCAGGCTTTGGGTAAGGTCTCCGGCGCTCAGACCTATGCCACCGGCTGTAATATGACTTTCGCCCCTGTGGTGGATATCACTTACAACTGGGAGTGTGAAGAAGTCCTGGCCCGGGCTTACGGACACGATCCCAAAATGGTCGCGACCATGGGCAAGGCCTATATGGACGGTGTCCATCAGACCCCGGGTGTGGCCGCCTGCGCCAAGCATTTCCCGGGCAATGGTCAGGATCACCGGGATGCCCATATTTCCAACAACATCAACCATTTCGGTGAGGATGACTGGATGGCATCTTACGGCATGGTGTACAAGACCCTGATCGATGGAGGCCTGGATGCCGTCATGGGCGGTCATATCATGATGCCCACCTATATGCAGCAGCTTCGTCCCGATATCACCATGGATGAGATGATGCCTGCCACCCTTTGTCCTGAGATCATGACCGGTCTTCTGCGTGATAAGCTTGGCTTCAACGGCATGGTGGTCACCGACGCTTCTCATATGGTGGCCATGACCAACCGGATGAAGCGAAAGGATATGCTTCCTGCCGCCATCAACGCCGGCTGTGATATGTTCCTGTTCTTCAACGATCCCGACGAAGACTTCGGCACGATGCTCGATGCCTACCGCTCCGGTATCATCTCTGAGGCTCGGATGGACGAGGCTCTGACCCGGATCCTTGGTCTGAAGGCTAAGATGGGTCTGCATAAGAAGTCCGTTGAGGAGCTTTGCCCCACGGACGAGTATTGCGCTGCTGAGTTGGGCAACGCCGCGTATCGTGTGGTGGCTCAGAAGGTGAGTCAGGATTCCCTGACGCTGGTCAAATATAAGGATCAGGGGGTCCTTCCGCTGTGTCCTGAAAAAACGAAGCGGGTCATGATCGTTTCCATCAAGGGACCTGACAGCCCCATGGCGGCGGTGATCGCGGCGATGGGCGGTCCTCAGAAAAAGTCTCCTGCCGAGAAGCTTCGGGACCGTTTGATCGAAAAGGGCTTTGACGCGTTCATCTATGTCAGTCCGCTGGATAAGATCCTTGCGGAGGTCAAGGCAGGAAAGCCTTTCAATTTGAATGTATATTTTGCCGGAAAGCATGCCATCAGTGACTTCACCGCGGAACAGGATCTGGTGATCTCGTTGTTCGATGTGGCAAACGGTCATCCCGTGTTCGGTGTGGCCAAGGGTGGCGGTGAGATCCCCTGGTATGTCCATGAGTTGCCTGTGGTTGGCATCTCTGTGAACAAGCCCACCATGCTGTCGGACGCACCCATGCTTCGTACCTACATCAATACCTATGATGCCAATGACGATACCATGGATGCGCTGGTCGACGCGTTGATGACCGGACCGGAGGCCTTCAAGGGGTCCGATCCCATCGACAGTTACTGTGGGCTGTGGGATACCCATATGTGATAGGAGCATATCATGTCTGTTTTCGATAGCTTTGAGAGGAAGCATGATCTTCTCATTTGTGTAGATTCCGATGGCTGTGTCATGGATACCATGAACTGTAAGCATTTCCACTGTTTTGGTCCGTGCATGGTCATGGAATGGGAGCTTGATCAATGGCGCGCGCCCATCCTGGAGCGGTGGAACGATGTGAACCTGTTCCAGATGACCCGTGGCATCAACCGGTTCAAGGGACTTGCGCTGGCTCTGGCGGAGGTGGACCGGAAGTATATGCCGATCCCCGGCATCGCAACGCTGGAACGCTGGGTCGCGGAGGCAAAGGCCCTGTCCAATGGCGCTTTGGCTGAAGCGATCCTGGCGGAGCCTGATGGAGATGGCAGACGATGTCTGGAGAAGGCGCTGGTCTGGAGCGATGCGGTCAATGCAGGTATCGTTCAGCTTCCCGATGCGTTGAAGGTGCCTTTTTATGGCGCTCTGGAGGGGCTGGCTGCCGCTCATGGATTTGCGGATGTGGCTGTGGTCTCCAGCGCGAACCGTGCGGCCGTGGAAGAGGAATGGGCTCAGCATGGCCTGTTGGAGCATACAGACATCCTTCTGACACAGGATCGCGGGAGCAAGGCCTATTGTATCGGGCGGATGCTGGAATATGGTTATGCGCCAGAAAAGGTGCTGATGGTGGGTGATGCGCCAGGCGATCTGGAGGCCGCCAGAAAAAATGGAGTATGGTTTTATCCGATCCTGGTCAATCAGGAAGCCCAGAGCTGGGCGGAGCTTCGCCAGATCGGCTTCGATAAACTCCTCTCCGGGACCTACGGTGGGTACCAGCCCATGAAGGAGCGACAGTTCCTTGAGAATCTAGGTGGATGAAATGAACACCGCAGATGCCCTGTATTGGCATCTGCGGTGTGCTTATTGCTTGACGATCTGCGTTACAGTCAGCAGATCTCCATGGACCCTGAACCGAATATCGTATCCCGCGAAGGGGAGACCGTATATCCGCTCCGGATCGCGCTGGTAGGAGGGGCGTGGGTCGTGGGACAGCAGGGCTTTGGCGGCCTCCTGTTTTTCAGCGGGAAGCAGATCCAGAAGTGGCTGGGG
>JAFNXT010000335.1 GCA_017378975.1 Oscillospiraceae bacterium | reverse complement strand
GCATCTTTCACTGGAGGGGAGGGTCACTGACCCTCCCTTCACGGATCCGGAGGATCCGGGCATACCCGGTACCATCCTGATCCGCATCCCTACCGGGATGCGAAGGGCGGGTCGGTGACCCGCCCCTACGGTCATCCTGCACGTCCCCAGTAGGGCGGCACGGGTCGATCTCCGTTCGGACACCCTCCGTCCCTTCGCTTCGCTTGGGGCCCCTCCCTCATAAATGAGGGAGGCAAGGGGGCGGACTCGTCTGTCACGATCCGCTGGGGCTGTGCATTGGTAGCGTGTCGCATTCCGGGATCCTACGGATGGGGATGGGGGAAGATTTCCTGCGGAAGGGGATTGACTTTTGGGTGAAATTGTGGCAATATATTGTGGAAGCGTAAATGTATCGACACAAGATGTTGTATCGAAATCCAGATAGAAAGAATGGTGGATGAAATGATCCAGAGTATCATCAAGCGTGACGGCCGTGTTGTGCTGTATGACCAGAACAAGATCGCCAGCGCGATCCTGAAGGCCCTGGAGGTCTCCGGGGATGGCGATGCCGCTGATGCGGCCCGTGTTGCCAATGATGTCCAGAGAGAGCTTTCCAGCCGGTTCCCCTCCGAGGCCCCGAACATCGAGGTGATCCAGGATACCGTGGAAAAGCAGCTCATGAACCACGGCTTCAATGCCGCCGCCAAGGCTTACATCCTGTACCGTGCCAACCGGACCCGTGCCCGTGAGGCCAACACCGTGCTGATGAAGACCATCGATGAGATCACCAACATCGATGCCCGTATCAGCGATATGAAGCGTGACAATGCCAACATCGACGGCAACACCGCCATGGGCTCCATGCTTCAGATCGGTGCCGCCGGAGCCAAGGCTTACAACGAGATGTATCTGCTCCGTCCGGAACACGCTAAGGCTTACCGGGACGGTGATATCCACATCCATGACTTCGATTTTTATTCCCTGACCACCACCTGCTGTCAGATCGATATCCTGAAGCTGTTCCACGGCGGTTTCTCCACCGGTCACGGCTATCTCAGAGAGCCCCAGAGTATCCAGAGCTATGCCGCTCTGGCGGCCATCGCGCTCCAGTCTAACCAGAACGATCAGCATGGCGGTCAGTCGATCCCCAATTTCGACTACGCCATGGCAGAGGGCGTTGCCAAGACCTATCGGAAGGCCTTCTCCCGTCGCATCCGTGATGCGGTGGAGGACTATCTGGATCTGACGGACGAGGCTGAGACCGTCAATGCCATCATCGCCGAGGCAGAGAAGACCACCGGGGAGACTGCGAAGCTGGAGAGCTCCGCTGTGTATCTGGATGCTGTTGCTCAGGGTCTGATCGACAAATATGGCATGGACGAGGCCAAGGCCAAAAAGCTGATCGATCGGGCTTCCGTCCGCTCTGTCCACAAGACCGACCGGGACACCAAGCAGGCCATGGAGGGTCTGGTCCACAATCTGAACACCATGCACTCCCGTGCCGGTGCCCAGACGCCCTTCTCTTCCATCAACTATGGCACCGACACCACGCCCGAGGGCCGGATGGTGATCCGGAATATCCTGCTGGCGCTGGAAGCCGGTCTGGGCCACGGCGAGACCTGTATCTTCCCGATCCACATCTTCAAGGTCAAGGAAGGTGTCAACTACAACGAGACCGATCCCAACTACGATCTGTTCCGCCTGAGCATGCGGGTCAGCGCCAAGCGTCTGTTCCCCAATTATACCTTCCTCGATTCTCCTTATAACCTGCAATACTATGTGCCCGGCCGCCCTGAGACGGAGGTGGCTACCATGGGTTGCCGTACCCGTGTCATGGGCAACGTCTATGATCCCAGTCGGCAGATCGCTTACTCCCGTGGCAACCTGTCCTTCACTTCCATCAATCTGCCCCGTATCGCCATCGAGAGCAACGGCGATGAGAAGGTGTTCTACGAGAAGCTGCAGGCGATGATGGAACTGGTGGCACAGCAGATGCTGGACCGCTTCGAGATCCAGGCCAACAAGCACATCTACAACTATCCCTTCCTCATGGGGCAGGGCATCTGGCTGGATTCCGACAAGCTGGGCATGCAGGACGATCTGCGTGAGGTGCTGAAGCATGGCACCCTGTCCATCGGCTTCATCGGTCTGGCAGAGACCCTGACGGCCCTGTACGGCAAGCACCATGGTGCCGGAGAGGAGATCCAGCAGAAGGGTCTTGAGATCATCGGTTTCATGCGTGACTACTGTGACCGGAAGTCTCAGGAGCTGAAGATGAACATCACTCTGCTGGGCACCCCTGCCGAGGGCCTGTCCGGGCGGTTCATCCGTATGGACCAGAAGCGTTATGGCAAGATCCCCGGTGTCACCGACCGGGAGTACTACACCAACAGCTTCCATATCCCTGTGTGGCAGCCGATCTCCGTGTATGACAAGATCCGTCTGGAGGCTCCCTATCACGCTCTGTGTAATGCCGGTCACATCAGCTATGTGGAGCTGGACGGCGATACCGCCCGGAACGTGGAGGCCTTCGAGGCAGTGGTCCGTTGTATGCATGACCATGGCGTGGGCTATGGCTCCATCAACCACCCTGTGGATCGCGACCCCGTCTGTGGCTATGTGGGCATCATCGGCGATGTGTGTCCCCGTTGTGGCCGCCGTGAGGGCGAGGAGATCCCCTTCGAGCGTGTGGAAGAACTGAGAAGACTGTACCCTGAGATGCCTGCATTCCAGGGGATCGAATAAGGAGGTAATATTATGACCGTCAAGAGCAATAACGAGAAGATGGGCCAGGGCGTTGGCTTCGAGCGGATCCGCCGCATCACCGGTTATCTGGTGGGCACCATGGATAAGTGGAACGACGCCAAGCGGGCCGAGGAGCGTGACCGTGTGAAGCACGGCCTGAGCAAGGATGCTTGATCTTTCCGGCATCGTCAGCGACAGCATCGTGGATGGTCCGGGGATCCGGACCACGGTGTTCTGTCAGGGGTGTCCCCATCACTGTGAAGGGTGCCATAATCCGGAGACTTGGGAGTTTGGCTGTGGGACGCCTATGGAAGAGGAACAGATCCTCTCCATCGTTCGTCAGAACCCTCTTTGTCGGGGGGTGACCTTTTCCGGCGGCGAGCCCTTCGCACAGGCGGAGGGGTTCACCAAGCTGGCGAAGCTCCTGAAGGCGGCTGGCTACGAGGTGGCTTCCTATTCCGGCTACACCTTTGAGCAACTGCTGAAGGGCACGCCCCATCAACGGGAGCTGTTGGAGCACATCGATGTATTGATCGATGGCCCCTTCCTGATGGCACAGAAAAGTCTGGAGCTGAGTTTCCGGGGGAGCCGGAACCAGCGGATCCTGGATGTGCCTGCCAGTCTGAAGGCTGGGGAAGCGGTGGCCCTCAAGGCAGGACGCTGGACAGGGGAATACTGAAAGCGAAGATCGCCTCACTGCAAACGAGAGTTTGCAGTGAGGCGATCATTTGCTTTTTCACTTGCTGGCCTTGTGGTCGCAGTAGATGCAACGGTAGACCTGGTTCTTGCGGTCGGTGAGCTTGAACTCCTGGGTCAGCTCCTGCTCCACAGAGGTGATGCAACGGGGGTTCTTGCACTTGAGGACCCCGACCACACGCTCCGGCAGGGCCATCTGGCGGCGCTCCACCACCTCGCCGTCACGGATGGTGTTGACGGTGATGCCCGGATCGATATAGCCCAGCACATCGAAATCGATGTCCATGGCCTGATCGATCTTGATGATGTCCTTGCGGCCCATCTTGGGGCTCACGGCCCGCTCGATCAGGGCCACGGTGCAGTCCAGCTTATCCAGCTCCAGGATCTTATAGATATCCATGCCACGGCCGGCGGTGATGTGGTCCAGCACGATGCCGTCCTTGATCTGTCCGATGATCATACGTTCACCTCCAACAGCTTCATGATGAGTGCGGCACGCATGAACTTGCCGTTGAGGACCTGCTGGAAGTAGCAGGCTCTGGGGTCGTCGTCCACCTTGACGCTGATCTCGTTCACACGGGGCAGGGGATGCATGATGATCAGATCTTCCTTGGCGGTGGTCAGCTTCTCAGGGGTAAGGATGTAGGTATCCCGCAGGCGGATATAGTCGGCCTCGTTGAAGAAACGCTCGCCCTGCACACGGGTCATATACAGCACGTCCAGCTCCGGCATGACCTCTTCCATGGTGGTCACTTCCTTGTAGGGGATGTTCCGGGGCTCCAGCTCGTCGGTGATCACATACTGGGGGATCTTCAGCTCCTCAGGGGAGATGAAGACGAACTTCACACCGGCGTAACGGGCCATGGCACCCACCAGAGAGTGGACGGTACGGCCGAACTTCAGGTCACCGCACATACCGATGGTCAGGCCCTCGAAGGTGTGCCGGTTGCGCCAGATGGTCAGCAGGTCCGCCAGCGTCTGGGTGGGGTGGTTGTGACCGCCGTCACCGGCGTTGATCACAGGGACACCGGCCTTCCGGGCCGCCACCACGGGAGCACCCTCCTTGGGGTGACGCATGGCGATGATATCGGCGTAGCAGCCCACCACACGGGTGGTGTCGGCCACGCTCTCGCCCTTGGCGGCGGAGGAGGAAGATGCTTCGCTGAAGCCCAGCACGGAGCCGCCCAGCTCCAGCATGGCGGCCTCGAAGCTCAGACGGGTACGGGTGGAGGGCTCGAAGAACAGGGTCGCCAGCTTCTTGCCACGGCATACCTCGCTGTATTTCTTGGGGTCGGCGATCATGTCCTCGGCAGTGGCGATCAGCTGGTCCAGCTCCTCAAGGGACAGATCGGTGATGTTCAGGATGCTTCTCATTATTTCGCTCCATTCACGGCCAGATAGTTGCGGATCCGGGCCACGTTCTCGGCGTTGGCCTCGTCCTCTTCCAGATACTCGATGATGTCATACACATCCACCACGGAATAGATGGGGAAGCCAAACTGCTCCTCGATCTCCTGCATGGCACCCTTCTCGGTCTGACCACGCTCCTTGCGGTCCACCATGATGAAGGTGGCGGCGACCTTGGTGCCTTCCAGATGGCTCAGGATCTCCATGCTCTCACGGATGGCGGTACCGGCGGTGATCACGTCTTCGATGATCACGATCTCCTCACCGGCCTGAGGGACATAGCCCACGAACACACCGCCCTCACCGTGGTCCTTCACTTCCTTTCGATTGAAGAAGAAAGGCAGGTCAAGGCCTTCCTTGCTCAGGGCCACCGCGGCGGAAATGGACAGGGAAATGCCCTTATAGGCAGGACCGTAAAGGACGGCCTGCTTCTTGCCCAGCTTTTCCATATAGGCACGGGCATAGAACTCGCCCATCTTGGTGATCTGGTCACCAGTCTTGATCATGCCGGCATTGACGAAATAGGGGATCTTGCGGCCGGACTTGGCGGTGAAGTCACCGAATTTCAGAACACCTGCGGACTGCAGGAATTGGATGAATTCTCTCTTATAGGATTCCATTGAAATATCTCCTTTCCGAAATACCTGTCATCGCCAAGGGCGAAGCGACGTGGCGATGACAGCGTCATTTGGGGTTTAGTCGCAGAACTCGGCGACGCAGCGCTCGTAAGCGGCAACGGGATCGGCGGCGGCGGTGATGGGACGGCCCACCACGATGTAGTCGGAGCCGATGGCCTTGGCCTGAGCAGGAGTCATGACACGCTTCTGGTCACCCACCTCGCCGTCAGCGAAGCGGACACCGGGGGTGATGGTCAGGAAGTTTGCGCCGCAGCGGCCGTGGACCTTGCCGGCCTCCAGGGGAGAGCAGACAACACCGTCCAGACCGGCATTCTTGGCGGTCTCAGCATAGTGCATGACAACTTCGTCAAT
>JAFNXT010000334.1 GCA_017378975.1 Oscillospiraceae bacterium | reverse complement strand
GTCATAGATCCCCAGCTCCGCATACTCCGCCCCGGTCTGGCCATCATACACCGCCTCCACCTGGAACCCCTTGGCGGTGAGCAGATCCACAAGGGACTGTGCCAGCAGTTTTTCGTCTTCGATCAACAAGATCTTCATAAGGGACCTCCCGACATAGTATCTGATGATATCATATCACAGTTTTCTGGATATAAGCTGAAAATTCGACTATCAGCTCAAGACAGCGACAAACAACGTAAAAGGATGTCATCCTGAGCGTAGCGGGATGAAGTCGAAGGATCTTCGCGCTTTCGATCACGTTTGCGCTCGGATCGGCGCGAAGATCCTTCGTGTCGCTTCGCCCCCTCAGGATGACATCGCTGTTTTGCTGTACGTTCTTACCTTCTTCTGTTCAGGTCCGACCGCCCAGCGATCATCGAAAAAGACGTGGCGATCTCCTGATACCACAGGGGATCGCCACGTCGCTACGCTCCTCGCGATGACAGTATCTCAGACCGCCAGATGCTCCCGGCTTTGACCGTCGGTGTAGGTCTTGTAATGCGCTCCCACCCGGCCCAGCGCCTCCCGGACTTGGGGGAAGCTGCACAGATCCCTATGGGGACAGCCTTCACAGGTGCCGGAGCACCGCAGGAGCTGGCCGTGATAGGGGTCCTTATGCTCCGACAGGTTCCGGTAGAGCTTCTCCACCGCATCGGTGTAGAAGGACTTTTCAAGGATGGACCGGACGATGGCCGGATCGATCCCCTTGTGCAGGAGGGTCAGATACTGCCGCAGACAGGACAGATACTGCCGGTCCCCACCGGCGCCCCGGAGGGCATCGGTCAGGAAGCCGATCGCGTCCTGGATCCGTCCCAGCCGCCACGCCGCGCAGGACAGGGCAGTGAACAGCAGATGACGGGGCTTCACCAGATCCATGGGCAGACCCACCAGAGAGGAGAAATTCTCCCGGCGGTTGACCATGGTGCGGATCTTGTCATAGTAGGTCAGCAAGATCGCCAGCTGGGGGATGGAAGCGGACCGGGGATCGCGCAGGGCCTTGGCGGCCTCTTCGCCCAGCGCGTACTCAGACACGGGCTCCGGCAGGAGGTAGCCCCGGATCTCGGAGAAGCCCGGCACGATGAAGTGATAGCTGGGGAACCCGAGGAAGGAATAGTTCCGCACATACACCGGGCGGCCCATCTTCCGGTACAGGTCCAGCATATACCGGAGCAGTTCCTTGTTGGACTTGTTGCTGTTGTCGGCAAACTCCGCACACTCCCGCTGGCAGGTCAGTTCCTCCGCAAAGAAGTCGGCGGTGAAGAAGCCGGTGCAGTTCTCCATCTGGTTGGAAGCGTTGTGGGCGTAGTTCACATCGGTGATCGACTTGAGGATGCCACTGCCACGGCCGGAGCGGAAATGATCCACATGGCGGCCTTGGAAGAACTCCGTCAGGGTCCGGTCGATGGCGATCTCCAGCACCGGGTCGGCGGCGATGTTCACGAGGTAATCCTGGGTCTCCTTGTTGATCACACGGGCCGCCACCACCGGGAAGCCGTCGCCCATGGACAGGTCCAACAGCGTCACATGGTACTTGTCCCGCTGGCGGATCTGGGAGAGGATCCTCTTCACCGTGGGGAACCGGTCCAGCACCTCCTCCGGGATCGGAGGCATGGCTTCGCCGCTGACCAGACGGGTCTGGGCGCTGTAACGCTCGATCATCTCAGACATGGCGTGGACCCATGCTTCCTCCCGGGTGTTACCGGCGCAACAGCCGTTGGTGGCATAGACGCAGGTGGCGATCCCGGCAGGGATGTAGACGTACTTATCCTCGAACAGGCTGTAAAAAGGCAGGGTCAGGATCTTGTCCTCATCGGTGCAGGCGTAGATCTTGGAGAGCTGGGCCAGCTTCTTCCGGGTCAGACCGCCGCCGTAGGCCGCGATCACATGGTCCATCCACTCCCCCTCCTGCTCCAGCTCCGCCATGGTCATGTAACGGGCATCGGGGGCGAAGTGGTGCAGATCCATACCGGGGGTCCGGCTGAGGGACTGGAACTTATACAGCAGAAGGCCGCACTGGATCCGCTCGATCAGCTCAGCGTAAGCGCTGGCCCGGGCCAACGCTTGGGTCACGCCCTTACCGTTGGAACGGAAGGGCTCACACTCCTGCGCCCACACCGTGACGCTCCAGCAATCGTCGATGCCGGAGCCATGCCACCGCTCCTGGACCGTCAGGCCGATGCCCTCCAGGATCTTCCGGATCTTTTCGACGGTCTGCTCCGGAGAGCAGTCCTTGAAACGCTCATTGATGTTCATTCCCTGACCCCCAAAATGTCATACTTTTATCATTATATAAGGATCTGCGCAAGATCGCAAGAAAAAAGAATGTCATCCTGAGCAAGCGGAGCGAGTCGAAGGATCTTCGCACCGATCGGACCCACAGATCCATAAGGTGCGCAGATCCTTCGTCGGCTCACACCTCCTCAGGATGACACAACTTTATAAAATATCGATATCAGACAGTCGCCTTGTTCTTCTGCATGAGCTTCAGCACCAGCAGGGTCAGGGCCATCAGAGCGAAGGCCACGGTCAGGCTGATGTAGACGTTCTGCACGAAGCCGGCGATCACATAAGCCACACAGGAAACGGCGGCGCAGGTGATGGCGTAGGGCAGCTGGGTGGACACATGGTTCACATGGTCACACTGGGCACCGGCGGAAGCCATGATGGTGGTGTCGGAAATGGGAGAGCAGTGGTCACCGCAGACCGCACCGGCCATACAGGCGGAGATGGCGATGATCATGAGCTCCGGCTTGTCAGCGAAGGCATCCACCACGATGGGGATCAGGATGCCGAAGGTGCCCCAGCTGGTGCCGGTGGCGAAGGCCAGGACACAGCCGATCAGGAAGATGATGGCAGGCAGGAAGCTGAGCATATAGCCGGCACCGGCCTTCACCAGACCCTCCACATAGGTGGCGGCGCCCAGAGAATCGGTCATAGCCTTCAGAGTCCAGGCCAGAGCCAGGATCAGGATGGCGGAGGTCATGGCCTTGAAGCCCTCGGGGATGCAGCCCATCAGGTCCTTGAAGGACAGGACACCACGGCACAGGTAGAAGATCACGGTGAAGATCACGGCGAAGAAGCCGCCCAGCGCCAGACCCACGGAAGCATCGCAGTCGGAGAAGGCAGTGATCAGGTCCGCGCCGGAGAAGAAGCCACCGGAGTAGATCATGCCCACGAAGCAGAACACGATCAGCATCACCACAGGCAGGATCAGCTCCAGCATGGTGCCCTTGGCGTTGGCAGGCAGAGTGGTCTCCACGCTGACACGCTCGCCACGGGTGAACAGGTCACCGTTGGCGGCGTTGCGCTGATGGTCAGCCATGGAGCCGAACTCGATCTTCAGCAGGACCATGCCGACCATCATGAAGATGGTGAGCAGTGCGTAGTAGTTGTAGGGGATCGCCCGCAGGAACAGGCTGAAGCCGTCCTCGCCCTCCACGAAGCCTGCCACGGCGGCGGCCCAGGAGGAGATGGGGGCGATGATGCACACAGGGGCGGCGGTGGCGTCGATCAGATAGGCCAGCTTGGAACGGGATACCTTGTGCTGGTCGGTGACGGGACGCATGACGGAGCCCACGGTCAGGCAGTTGAAGTAATCATCGATGAAGATCAGCACGCCCAGAGCGACGGTGGAAAGCTGAGCACCGGTGCTGGACTTGATCTTCTTGGAAGCCCAACGGCCGAAGGCGGCGGAACCGCCGGACTTGTTCATCATGGCGACCAACGCGCCCAACAGCACCAGGAAGATCAGGATGCCCATGTTGTACGCGTCGCTCAGCACGCTGATGAAGCCGTTGCTGAAGATGTGCATGGTGGCACCCTCGAACTGGAAGCCGGAGTAGAACAGGCCACCCACCAGGATACCGATGAACAGAGAGCTGTACACCTCTTTGGTGATCAGCGCCAGACAGATCGCCACCAGAGGCGGGATCAGCGCCCAAACAGAATCATTCAGGGCGCCTTCCTGACCGCCGGAAACGATACCGGCCCAAACCACCAGTCCGACCAGAGCCAGCACGGCCAGGACGGCGAGGATGCGCTTGACGGAAACCTTCTTTTTCATTGTTACGCTCCTTACATAAAAAAATAGACCATGGATGTACGCCTCAAAGGGCAAAACACATCCATGGTATCATCCGTTCGTCGCTTAAGATGATAGCACTCCACATCATGTGACAGTCCGGCGCGTATTCCGCGACGGCCCAGGGGCCCTGCCGGGCAACAGCTCCCCTTCGGCGGAAGGCCCTTTCCCCCTGTCCGGTCTGCCCGACCTGTGGACAAAGCTACTGATGCATCCCGCGCCTCTACCATTTGAGACAGTATTACCCGCTACTTATATCACACGGTTCCGGTTTCGTCAAGAAAAATTTACAATTTCCGCCCATTTCCTGTGCTCCACTCCAAAAAATGCCCGTCCGGTCGGAAAACCGGACGGGCAGAGTTATTTGCATATCACCGCTCCAGCATCTGCTGGAACAGCTCCATATAGCGTTTGGCAGGCTTCTTCCAGCTAAAGTCCTGAGACATGTCCTTCTGCTGGAGGGCGATGAAGGCCTCCCGGTCCTCATTGTACAGGTGCAGAGCACGCTTCAAAGATGCCAGGAAGTCGTCACCGTTGTAGCTCTGGAAGGTGAAGCCCAGACCGCCCTCGCCCTTCTCGTCGGCGGGGGGCACGGTATCCCGGAGACCGCCGGTGGCGTGGACCACAGGCACGGTGCCGTAACGCATGGCGTTCATCTGGCTCAGGCCGCAGGGCTCGGACTTGGAGGGCATCAGGTAGATGTCGCCGCCGGCATAGATCCGTGCCGCCAGACCCAGATCGAAGGTGATCTTGGCCGCCACCCGATCCGGGAACTCCTTGGCCAGCTCCCGGAAGAAGTTCTCGTAATGAGGCTCGCCGGTGCCCAGGATCAGCAACTGCACCTTCTCCTCCCACAGCAGACGGCGGGCGATGTAGCACAGCAGATCCAGACCCTTATGACCGGCCAGCCGGGTGACCATGACGCACAGCGGCACGTCCGGCTCCACCGGCAGACCCACTTCCTCCTGCAGAGCCGCCTTACACTTGGCCTTGCCCTTGGTGATGGTCTTGGCGGTGTAATGGGCAGGCAGGGCCGGGTCATGGGCAGGATCGAAGGTGGTGGTATCGATGCCGTTGGTGATGCCGGTGAGCTTCCAGGAAGCGGCGGAGATGATCCCGTCCAGCCCGTGGGCGTAGTAGGGATACATCAGCTCCCGGGCATAGGTCTCAGACACGGTGGTGACCATGTCGGCGGTCTCGATCGCCGCCTTCATCATGTTCACCGCGCCGTTCATATCCAGACAACCTCTCCACTCCCAAGGCAGGTACAGCACATCATCGAAGAAGCTGGAGTGGGCCCAGCCCTGATACTCGATGTTGTGGATGGTGTACATACACCGGGTATGGGGGAACAGGTGGCCGTACATGGCCTTCAGATAAGTGGGCACCAGAGCGGTCTGCCAGTCGTTGCACTGGATCACATCGGGGATCTGATCCATGATGACCATGGCATCCAGACAGGCCTTGGAGAAGAAAGCGAACCGCTCGCCGTCGTCGATGTCACCGTAGATGGCACCGGGACGGGCACCGAAGTAGTATTCGCTGTCGATGAAGTAGACCTGCACCCCGTCGGCACGGCCCTTGAGCTTCATGATACCGGCATAGGCCTGACGCCAGCCCACGCCCACCTCGAAATTGCCAAGGTCTTCGACCTCGTACTTGGGGTTCTCCTTGATCTTCTTATAATAAGGAAGGAAGAGCATGACCTCGTTGCCCCGGATCTTCGCCAAGGCGGAGGGCAGGGCCTCCATCACATCGCCCAGACCGCCGGACTTGGCGTAGGGGGCGCCCTCGGAGGCAAGGATGGCTATCTTCATACGGTCTCACCCCGCTTGATGATGATTGGAGACTTCTTGGTGCCCTTGAGCTTGGCACCGGGACGGACGGTGACGTTCTTATCCAGGATCACATACTCCAGCTCGGCACCCTCGCCCACCACAGTGTCGTTCATGATGACGCAGTGCTCCACCTCGGCGCCCTCACAGATGGTGACCTGACGGAACAGGATGCTCTCCTCTGCCTCGCCCTCCAGCATACAGCCGTCGGCCACCAGACAGTCCTCGATCTGGCAGTTCTCGCCGTAGTAGCTGGGGACACGGTCACGGACCTTGGTGAACACGGGATGGTTGCGACCGAAGAGGTCATGACGGACCTTCTTGTCGATCAGGGCCAGAGAATTGCGGAAATACTCCTCGATGGACTCGTTGAACAGCGCCACGCCGTCGAACTGGTAGACATTGATGGTGGCGAAGCCCTTCTGCCACAGGCCCATGACCAGATCACGGTCCATATGGTAGCGGTTCCGTGCCACACACTCCTCGACCTGATGGATCAGGAGGCTCTTGCTCAGCACGAAGATGTCCATGGAAGCCAGATAATCGGCAGGCGCAACGTAATCCACGGCCATATCCAGGATGCCGCCCTCACTGTCCAGCTTCAGAGCCAGATCCAACTGCTTCTCGCCGTTGGCGATCCCGGCCTTGGTGACCACGGTGATGTCCTTGCCACTTTCCACATGGGCGGCCAGGACCTTCCGCAGATCCATGTTGCTCAGCACGGCGGAGTCGGCCATGACCACATACTCGTCATCGGAGCCGCACTCCAGGAAGTCCATGGCGAAATACAGGTTCTCCAGCTTGCCACGGTAGCGGTCGGTGGTGGACATGGCGTAGGGAGTCAGGAACTCCAGACCGCCCTCGCCCAGCTCCAGGCCCCACTCCTCGGCATCGCCCACATGGTTCATGAGGGACTGGTAGTTGTGCCGGGAGATGATGCCCACGTGCCGGATACCGGCGGCGGCCATGTTGGACAGGTGGAAATCGATCTGGCGGTAACGGCCGCCGAAGGGGAGGCTGGCCATGGTGCGCTTACTGGTCAGCTCGCCCATGGTCGCATCGTTTGCGAAAATGATACCCATCACGTTCATGATGCTACCTCCTTACAGCATATCACCGGGCGCAAGCACGGTGTTCTCTTCCACAACGGCACCCTTGGAGGTGACGCTGATCTGTTTCTTCTCATCTTTGCCGTAGGCGCCGCCCACCACCGCGTTGCGGCAGATGCGGCTGTTCTCGCCCAGGATCGCGTGACGGACGATGGCACCGGACTCGATCACCACGCCGGGCATCACCACGCTGTCCTCCACCACGGCGTCCTCACCGATGGAGCAACCCACGGAGATCACGCTGTGACGGACGGTACCGTAGACCTCACTGCCCTCTGCCACGAAGGAGTTGCAGATCTCGGCGTCCTCGTCGATATAAGAGGAAGGCAGAGCGGAGTTCCGGGCATAGATGCGGCGACGCTCGTCGCCACGGATGTTGAACTCCGGATCCTTGCCCAGCAGTTCCATATTGGCCTCCCACAGGGAGTCGATGGTGCCCACGTCCTTCCAGTAGCCGTCGAAGGTGTAGGCCATCATCTTGTGACCGGCATTCAGCAGGCCGGGGATGATGTTCTTGCCGAAGTCGTTGGAGGAAGCCGGATCCTCCTCGTCGGCGATCAGGGCCTCACGCAAGACCTTCCAGTTGAAGACGTAGATGCCCATGGAGGCGTTGGTGGACTTGGGCTTCTTGGGCTTCTCCTCGAACTCATAGATGGAGTTGTCGGGGTTGGTGTTCAGGATGCCGAACCGGGAGGCCTCTTCCAGAGGCACGTTCCGCACGGCGATGGTGCAGGAAGCGTTGTTCTTCTCGTGGTAGGCCACCATGGCGGCGTAGTCCATCTTGTAGATGTGGTCGCCGGAGAGGATCACCACATAGTCCGGATCATAGCGGTCGATGAAGTCGATGTTCTGGTAGATGGCGTTGGCGGTGCCCTTGTACCAGCCGGACTTCTTATCGTGACGCTCGTAGGGGGGCAGGACCTGGGCACAGGAGTGGGTCTTGTTCAGGCCCCAGGGCTGACCATTGCCGATGTACTCGTTGAGCTCCAGAGGCTGATACTGGGTCAGGATGCCCACGGTATCGATGCCGGAATTGACGCAATTGCTCAGAGGAAAGTCGATGATGCGATACTTTCCGCCGAAGGGGACCGCAGGCTTGGCGGTCTTCTCCGTCAGGACCTTCAGGCGGCTGCCCTGGCCACCGGCCAGCAGCATGGCGATGCAGCGTTTTTTCTGAAAGTACATGGGTCACAGCTCCTTCATTACAGATATGAGATACAAGATATGAGATATGAGATACCGGATGGCTGTGGCAGGGTCCTCCCTTCAGAGAGCCCTCTGTAGGGGCGGGTCGCCGACCCGCCCGTCGGGAGCCCGGAGGGCTCCCGGATGGCGAATATCATGTGCGCTTGCATAGCAAGCATACCGGGAGGGTCGATACCCCCCTGCAGGGCGTGGCTTATTCGGCCGCTTCGACCACTTCAGCGGCTTCCACCACTTCGGCAGTCTCGGCCTTCTTGCGGCCCTTGCGCTCGGGCTTGCGGGCGTAGAAGGTGATGGACATGGGAGGCACACGGAAGATGCCGGAGTACTGGTACTCACGGTAACCGATCTCCTCGGAGGTGACCTCGTAGGGCAGCTGGTTGGTGCCGCCGTAACGCCAATCGTCGGAGCAGAAGACGGGCTCGTAGGTGCCCTCCTTGGGCAGGCCCAGACGGTAGTCCTCACGGCACACGGGAGTGAAGTTCAGGACACAGATCAGCTCCTTGCCCTTCTTCGGATCGATACGGCGGAAGGCCAGGATGCTGTTGTCGCCGTCATCGGGCTGGATCCACTGGTAGCCGTTCCAGCTCAGGTCATCGGCCCACAGCTCGGAGTGCTCCTTGTAGAAGTGGTTCAGCTCCTTGTAGAACAGATGGATCTTCTGGTGCATCTCGTAGTCCAGCACGGTCCAGTCGATGTCCTTGTTGAAGTTCCACTCGGTGAACTGGCCCAGCTCCGCGCCCATGAAGCTGAGCTTCTTGCCGGGATGGGCCATCTGGTAGCCACGGAGCACACGGGCACCGGCGAACTTCCAGAAGTAATCACCGGGCATCTTGTTGAGCAGGCTCCCCTTCAGATGCACCACCTCGTCGTGGCTCAGGGGCAGGATGTAGTTCTCGGAGAAGGCGTAGGTCATGGAGAAGGTCAGCTGGTTGTGCTTGTACTTGCGGTAGATGGGATCTTCCTTCAGATACTTCAGCGTATCGTTCATCCAGCCCATGTTCCACTTCAGCAGGAAGCCCAGACCGCCGTCGAAATCGGGACGGGTGACCATGGGGAAGGCAGTGGATTCCTCAGCGGCGGTGATGATGCCCTTACGAACGCCGAAGCAAGCGTTGTTCAGCTGACGCAGGAAGTCGATGGCCTCCAGATTCTCACGACCGCCGTAACGGTTGGGACGGAAATTGGGACGGGCGTAGTCCAGATACAGCATGGAGCTGACAGCGTCCACACGGATGCCGTCGATGTGGAACACCTCCAGCCAGTACACGGCGTTGGAGATCAGGAAGCTCTTGACCTCGGGACGGCCCCAGTCGAAGATACGGGTGGTCCACTCGGCGTGCTCGTTCATCATGGGATCCTGATACTCGTAGGTGCAGCCGCCATCGAACTCGTACAGACCGTACTCGTCCTTGGGGAAGTGGGCAGGCACCCAGTCCAGGATCACACCGATACCGGCCTGATGGAGCTTGTCGATCAGCATCTTCAGCTCATCGGGGGTACCGTAGCGGCTGGTGGGAGAGTAGTAGTTGGACACCTGATAGCCCCAGCTGGGATCGTAGGGATACTCGCACAGAGGCATCAGCTCCACGTGGGTGTAGCCCATGTCCTTCAGGTAGCCGGGGAGCTGCTCGGCCATCTCGGCGTAGCTCAGGTAGCCGCCGCCGTCCCAGCGGCGACGCCAGGAGCCCAGATGCATCTCATAGATGTTGATGGGAGAGTCCAGCGGAGCCCGGCGGGCCTGACGGGCCATCCACAGGCTGTCGTGCCACTTGAACTTGTCCTCACCGCAGATGATGGAGGAGGTGTCGGGGGCCTTGCAGGAGCGGAAGCCCACGGGGTCCATCTTATGGACCTGACGGCCGCTCCAATGATGGATCAGATACTTATAAGCCTGTCCCTCCTGCGCGTTGGGGGTCCAGGCCTCCCACACGCCGTCGGAGATCTTCTCCATGTACAGGTCTTCGCCGTTCCAGTAGTTGAAGTCACCGACCACACTCACCGCCCGGGCATTGGGTGCCCAGACACGGAACACGAAACCGTCGACACCGTCCCGCTGTTCCGGATGGCATCCAAGGAACTCATAGCAATGAGTGCTGGTACCGGTATGGTAGTAGTACAGGAAGGTGGAAAGTTCTTCGTTCATCAGTCTTGATTCCTTTCTTTAAGAGGTAGTGAAAAGGGTATTTTTCTCCACGCATAGCATAGCATATTTTCGCCCATCAGGAAAGGGGCAGAATATATAAAATCTTGGAAAAGTTTATAGCACATTTCACAGATCCGTCCAATTCTCAAATGAAGGCGACTGGAAGAACGCACAAGATCCGCCACTTTTCTCCCTGCCATCCCTCCCCGTCCACAGTCCCCGGAGACCTTATGAGCGGACAGCAAGGGCGCGTTGCAAACCCAACGGTTTTGCAACGCGCCCTTTCTGTCAAAAAAGTGGTGTCATCCCGAGACCAGTCCGCAGACTGGTCGTGGGGATCCCCCGGTCAGTAGGGAAATGTATCGAAAACTGCCCTAAATAGTTAGGGGATCGCCACGTCGGGCTTCGCCCTCCTCGCGAAGACATGTTTTTTTGACACGCTGGGGGAGCCAAGTGGCCTCCTCAGAGGAAGTGGATGCAGTCTTTGTGGTTTTGGGAGATCACTACTTCGATGTCGGGGAAGGCCTGACGGAGTTTTTCGGCCAGGACCTCCACGATGGGATCCTCGGTCTGGAAGTGGCCGGCGTCGATCAGGTTCAGGCCGGCGGTGTAAGCGTCCCAGAAGTCATTGTACTTCACGTCGGCGGTGACGAAGGTGTCGCAGCCGGATCGGAGGACGGTCTGCAGTTCCGAGGCGCAGGCACCGCCGCCCACGGCGACCTTTCGCACGGGGCGTTGTCCGTCCACGTATCGCAGGCCCTCACAGCCCAGACGTTCCTTCACGGTGGAGAGGAATTGGGACAGGGGCTGTTCTTCTGTCATGCCCTGACGCAGGAGGCCCCAGGGACGGCCCTGATCATCGGTACCCAAGGGGTCGATCACACGGATGTCCGTCAGGCCCAGACGCTGGGCAAGACGGTGGTTC
>JAFNXT010000333.1 GCA_017378975.1 Oscillospiraceae bacterium | reverse complement strand
GAACTCGGTACGGGCCCGGACCACCACCTTGCCACGGCCGGTGGCGTAGGCGGCACGGATGCCGGAGCGGCCCATGATGATGCCGCCGGTGGGGAAGTCGGGGCCGGAGATGTGCTCCATCAGATCCACCATGGAGCATTCCGGATCGTCGATCACTGCCACGCAGGCGTTGATGACTTCCTTCAGGTTATGGGGCGGGATGTTGGTGGCCATGCCCACGGCGATGCCGGAGGAACCGTTGACCAAAAGATTCGGGAACCGGCTGGGGAGCACACGGGGCTCCTTCCGGGACTCGTCGAAGTTGGGATCCCAGTTGACGGTCTCCTTGTCGATGTCCCGGAGCATCTCGTTGGAGAGCTTGCTGAGTCGTGCCTCGGTATAACGGTAGGCCGCCGCCGGGTCGCCGTCCACGGAACCGAAGTTGCCGTGGCCGTCCACCAGCATATAGCGCATGGAGAAGTTTTGGGCCAAACGGACCATGGCATCGTAAACAGACGTGTCACCATGGGGATGGTATTTACCCAGCACGTCACCGACGCAGGTAGCGGACTTCTTGAAGGGCTTGTCGGAAGTCAGACCGCTCTCGTACATGGTGTACAGGATACGGCGATGCACCGGCTTCAGACCGTCCCGCACGTCCGGCAGGGCACGGCCCACGATGACGGACATGGCATATTCGATATAGGACCGCTCCATCTCATCGATCAGCAGGGATTCGGTGATATGCTGTTCGGGAAAAGCGATGTCTTCAGGCTTGTAACTGCGGTTATGTGCCATAAAGCACCTCCAAATATTAGCTGCACCCTCTTGCCCCCCTCATTTATGAGGGGGGTGCCCCGAGCGTAGCGCCGGGGCGGGGGGAGTCAGATCCTTTTCTTGACTTCTTCATCTACAACGGTACACACACCGTAAAAATTCTTATCTATATCCATGTTACAGAACCTCAGGACCTTCAAGCCGTAGCTTTCCAACACCTTCGTCCGGTAAGCATCCCGTTTCTCCGCTTCCGGGTCATAATGACCACCGCCGTCCAGTTCGATCACTAATTTGGCACGAAAGCAGTAGAAATCAACGATATAGTTATCGATACACTTCTGTCTTTGGAAGCGGATAGGGTATTTGCTTAGGAAGAGATACCACAGCTTCCGTTCCCAAGGCGTCTGATTTTGGCGGAGCTGCTTTGCATAGATCTCATTTCTTTTCTCGTGCTGCATACTCCCCCCACCCTTCGCTTCGCTCGGGCACCCCCCTCATAAATGAGGGGGGCAAGGCGTTGCCTTTAGATGTCGATGTTGATCGCGTATTTTGCGTTGCGTTCGATCCATTCCTTTCTCGGCTCCACCTGTTCGCCCATGAGGACAGTGAAGATGGCGTCGGCACGGATGGCATCGTCCAGCGTGATCCGGCGGAGGGTCCGGCGCTCGGGGTCCATGGTGGTCTCCCACAGCTCGTGGGGGTCCATCTCGCCGAGGCCCTTGAACCGGGAGATCTCCACCTTGGCGTTATTCTCACCACGCATCTCGGCGGACACCAGATCCCGCTCCTCGTCGGAGTAGGCCACACGCTCCTGTTTGCCGCGCTTGAGCTTATACAGAGGGGGCACAGCGGAATAGACGTAGCCGTTCTCGATCAAAGGCCGCATATAGCGGAAGAAGAAGGTCAGGAGCAACGTCCGGATATGGGCGCCGTCCACGTCCGCATCGGACATGATCACCACCTTGTGGTAGCGCAGCTTCTCGATGTCGAACTCGTCCCCGATGCCGGCGCCCAGCGCCACGATCAGGGGATACAGCTTGTCGTTGCCATAGATCTTATCGGCCCGGGCCTTCTCCACGTTGAGCATCTTGCCCCACATGGCCAGGATCGCCTGGAAACGGGAGTCACGGCCCTGGATGGCAGAGCCCGCAGCGGAGTCACCCTCGACGATGTAAATTTCGCACAGGCCGGGGTCACGTTCGTTGCAGTCCTGAAGCTTGTCGGGCATCTGGCCGGATTCCAGACCGGTCTTGCGGCGGATGGATTCCCGGGCCTTCCGGGCAGCTTCCCGGGCACGGTTTGCCATCATGGCCTTTTCCAGAATGGTCTTGGCGGTGGCGGGATGCTCCTCAAAGTAGGTGGCCAGCTGCTCATTGACGATGCCGTCCACCAGAGTACGGATGTAGGCATTGCCCAGCTTGGCCTTGGTCTGGCCTTCAAACTGCGCATCGGTGAGCTTTACGGAAATAATGGCAGTGATGCCTTCACGGCAGTCTTCGCCGCTGACCTTATCATCACCCTTGATGATACCGTTTTTCTGACCGTAAGCATTCAGCACACGGGTCAGAGCGGTCTTGAAACCGGTTTCATGCATACCGCCTTCGGGGGTACGGACATCGTTTGCAAAGCTCAGCATGAATTCGTTGAAACCGTCATTGTACTGGACGGCGATTTCTGCGGAAGCATCGCCCTTGGTGCCGTGCATGTAGATGATATCCTCGT
>JAFNXT010000332.1 GCA_017378975.1 Oscillospiraceae bacterium | reverse complement strand
CAAGGCCGAGTTCGTCCCCGGAAAAGATGTCATCCCGGAGCACTTCTACCGTGGCCGTGTCATGGGCATGAACCCCGACAACGACGGCAACACCGTGGTGGAGGCCGAGGTCCCCATGGCTGAGATGTCCAGCTACGCCATCGATCTGCGCGCCATGACGCAGGCCCGCGGCTCCTTCACGCTCACCTTCGAGCGCTACGAGGAAGTCCCCAAGCAGAACCAGGCCAAGATCATCGCCGACGCCAAGAACGACGAATAAAACACCAAACGTGCCGTTGCGAAAGCAACGGCACGTTTTCCATATCGACAGGCATCCCATGATGTCGTAGGGCGGGGGCATGCCCCCGCCGGTGGTTTTGCCGCAGACAAAACCACATCGCCCGTAAGGGCGATATCCAAACACTCTTCCCCCGACGCTCCGCTTGGTCCCCCTCCCTTTATTCATGGAGGTAGGTTCGCCGCCCGGTGGGCGGCGACGGCGGAGGCATGCCTCCGCCCTACGGGCACCATAGCAAAGGGACGGGCTTTCGCCCGTCCCTTCATGCTGTGGTTCAGCCCACGTTCTTCTCCAGGAAATCGTCGATCACAGGGATCTTGACCTGCTTCTTGCTCAGACACAGCACGCCCAGAGCCACGAACACCAGCATCTTCACAAAGCTGATGATGCTCCCCAGCAGGTTCAGCACGTTGCTGATGAAGGGGATGCTGAAGTAGCTCCCGAACACATTGAACAGGTCATCCACGATCCCGATCATGTCGGGGACCAGGCCCAGCAGCAGGTTGATCACAGAGAAGGCCACGCTCACCAGCACGGCCTTCACAGCGGTCCGGCGGAGCCATGCGTCCTCCTCACGGATCAGCACATAGCCCACGAGCAGGAACAGCACCGTGTAACCACCGAAATAAGCCATGGCGAAGATCAGCGCGCCGAACAGACCGACGGGCAGACCCAGCTTAGATTTCTCCATCGTAAAACTCTCCTTTTTCATAAGTAGTACGGCAGGCGGACCGCCTGCGCGAAACGATCATACCGCATTTTGGACGAAATGTCAAATCATTCGGCTCCATCCCTCAGAAAAAACCCACCGCAACCACCGGTTGACACGTTTCCTACCACCAGATGGTCGACATAACGACAAAAACATGATATGATCATGCCGTCACACCCAAGGCGACCGTAGGGCGGGGGCTTGCCCCCGCCCTACCCGGAACAACGACCGCGCTCCTCCGGAGCGCCAACAAAAAAGGAGGACCATCATGACCGAAACGACCTTAGGCCGCCGGATCGCTCAGCGCCGCCGGATGCTGAGCCTGTCCCAAGAGGCCCTCGGAGATAAATTGGAGGTATCCCGGCAGGCGATCTCCAAATGGGAGGCCGATGCCGCCGTACCGGAGGTGGACCGGCTGGTGCAGATGAGCCGGCTCTTCGGGGTCAGCGTAGGCTGGCTCCTTGGCACCGAGACCGGACCCGTTACCGAGACCGCCGTCCCGGACCTGACCGATACCATCGCCCAGACCCTGCGCCCGGCCCCACCGGAGCCGGAGCCGGGACCGGAGCCGCCTGCGTCCCCCACGCCACCTCCGCCCCCAACGCCTACGCCCCGCCGCTGGCTCCTGCCGGTCTGCGCCACCGTCACCGCCGCGTCCCTGCTCCTGTCGGCGATCTCCCTGTCGGTGGCCCTGACCCCTCAGGAGGCCCCAGCCCCCACCACGGATCCTTCCCTGACCGCCAAGCTGGAGGACCTCACCGACCAGATCGGTACGCTGAAGGGCGATTTGGAGCGCGCCCACACCCGGTTGGACGGCATGTGGGACGAGAATATGAAACTGGCCCTCCGGCTCCACGATCTGGAAAAGGCCGGTGGCGAGCCCTCCCCCACCCCTGTGACCCCCGGAAACGATACCCAGGATCCATCCACCGGCCCCACTGAGCCCACGGACATCCCGGACTCCTCCCTGATCCAAAACTCCGGCCTGACCAGCTGTCGATACCTGCCCGACGAGGAAGCGATCCTGGTCTTCAACTGTACCGCCAAGGAGCCCCTGACCACCATGTCTCTGATCGCGTTGAACGCCGACGGCGATCTGTTCACCGCCGTCTGCGGAAGGCAGGACGACCGGTGGACCGGAGAATTGCGTGTCCCCCTGATGGATGGCTACCGCTACTTCCTGAAGATCCAGACCGCCGCAGGGGAGGAAAAGACCATCTCCTTCATCGGTCACGGTCTGGAGGACCTGTATTCCGGCTATCTCCAGCCCCAGATCGAAGCCCATCCCAACAAGACCCCCTTCGGCAATCACAGCACGGAGCGGTTCTGGGCAGGCTATGACGGTGTCCTGCTGACGCCGCCGCCCCTGACCCCTGACACCGGTGCCCCGGTCTGGGAGGTGGAAAGGATCGAATACTGGTATAACGGCACCTATGTTGCCTCCCACGACCTGACGGATCTGCTGACCAAAGAGCAACGCACCTCTCCGTCGGTGAACTTCCCGATCCCCACCCAGACCTTCGATCTGGCCGGTATGGAGGAGGGAGATACCCACCAGCTCCGTCTGCACATACAAATGGACTTCGGTGACGCGGTCTTCTCCTCGGTGCTGGACCTGAGCACCTGGGTAGTGGAAGACGGCAAGCTGGTCCTTCAATAAAACCGTCATCGCGAGGAGGCCCCGCAGGGCCGACGTGGCGATCCCCCATATATGGAGGAGATCGCCACGTCGGGCTCCGCCCTCCTCGCGATGACACTTTTTCTTACCCACTTCTCAGCGAATCGAATTTTCCGTGCCCCATATCCCCGTTTCCTCCCCTGAACGCACCGTTTTCCGAAAATCAAGTACGCATTTTCCACAAATCGGAGGACACCGCCCGGTCATTTTCGTGGAATTGATGAAAAGTTGCAAAAATTATGATTTTTGGATTGATTTTACGGAAAGTTTGACATACAATAGGTGGAGCGAACGGAGACAGCGTAGACGGGAGTGATGGATGTGCTCAATATCGTGCTGGTGGAGCCTGAGATCCCCCAGAACTGCGGCAACATCGCCCGGACCTGCGCCGCCACCGGCTGTGTACTGCATCTGGTGAAGCCCCTGGGCTTCGACATCTCCGAGAAGGCGGTGCGCCGCGCGGGCCTGGACTACTGGCATCTGGTAGATGTCCGGGTCTACGAGGGGCTCGACGACTTCTTCGCCAAAAACGAGATCCCCCAGATGTGGTGCCTGTCCACCAAGGCGCCCCGGTGCTATACCGAGGCTACCTACGAGGACGGTTGCTTCCTGCTCTTCGGCAAAGAGACCAAGGGCTTGCCCGAAGACCTCCTTCAGGCGCATCATGACGAATGCGTCCGCATCCCCATGCGGCAGGAGGCCCGGTCCCTGAACCTGAGCAACGCGGTGGCGATCACGGTGTTCGAGGCGTTGCGTCAACTCAGCTTCCCCGGTTTGCTGGATCACGGAAAAATGCGGGACCTCAGTCCCGACCAAATGGAGGAATCACCATGAACTACAACAAGAAGTCTATCGAGGATATCGAAGTAGCCGGCAAGCGCGTGCTGTGCCGTTGCGATTTCAATGTCCCCACCAAGGGCGGCAAGATCACCTCCGACAAGCGGATCGTGGCTGCTCTGCCCACCATCAAGTATCTGATCGACAAGGGTGCCCGTGTCATCCTGTGCTCCCATATGGGCAAGCCCAAGGGCGAGTGGAAGCCCGAGCTGTCCCTGAAGATCGTGGCTGACCGCCTCAGCGAGCTGCTGGGCAAGGAGGTCATCATGGCTTCCGACGTGGCAGGTCCGGACTCCAAGGCCAAGGCCATGGCTCTGAAGGACGGCGACGTGATGCTGCTGGAGAACACCCGCTACGAGAAGGGCGAGACCAAGAACGATGCAGAGCTGAGCAAGGCTTTCGCTGCTCTGGCTGACATTTTTGTCAACGATGCTTTCGGCACCGCACATCGTGCCCACT
>JAFNXT010000331.1 GCA_017378975.1 Oscillospiraceae bacterium | reverse complement strand
GGAGCAGCTGCGCCGCGCCGCTGAGCTGGCTGTCTGCAAGATCAACATCGACTCCGACCTGAGACTTGCCATGACCGGCACCATCCGTAAGTTCTACGCCGAGCATCCCGACAAGTTCGATCCCCGTGAGTACCTGAAGCCCGCCCGTGCCAACATCAAGGAGCTGGTCCGCCACAAGCTGATCAACGTCCTGGGCTGCGCCGGCAAGGCCTGATCTACTCCCAGTTACCTCAAAGGACTCCCTCACCCGAGGGAGTCCTTTTTTCGTCCCCTTGGGGACATCCCGCATCGTAGGGCGGAGGACAGCCAGCCGCCCTACAGATGATGCCGCCCAGGAGGCCCCCCCACCGCCGGCAACACCTCCCTGAAACTGTCCCCACAGGCACAGGTATAGGTCAGCTCCCCCTCCCGGTCCTGAGTGGGCACCACCGTGATCCGGCCTGTGTATTGATGCTCACACACAGTCACCCCATCCTCCACACACAGGAAGGGCTGGGACAGCAGACACACCACACCGCAGACCCGCCGGATCTGTCCCTCCTCCGCCCGGAAGCTCTCATACTCCGCATAGACCTCGAAGGTGTTCTCCCCAGTGGGCACCGTCCCAAAAGCGGTGCCCTCATCCACGGGACTGTTCATGAGCTCATAGCTGTTACCGCCGACGGCGTCCGAAGCCCCGGTGATCACCATACCGCCGGCCCCCCGGCGGACTACCGCCGCCACCCGGACCAGCCGGTGGTGTCCCCCACGGACCAGCCCCATCACATCGAAGGGCTCCCCTGCCACATGGGTCTGCGGTGCCACTGCCCCGGTGAGCGTGACGCTGTCCGTCAGCGTTTCAAGATACACCGTATCCTCCGCCGGGAGATACCCGTCCCCGGTCCTGTACCATGACCTTCCTCCAGGATCTTCGTACAACCCCGTGACGGTGATCCTCGTCCCGGCCACCACGGAGATCACAGCCTCCACTCCGGCCTTGGGCTGGCTCAGGATCTGCGTATCCCTCACCGTCTCCACCACACCGTGGGCCGGATAGACCGTACACCGGGACAACATACTCCCCTCCGGCACCGGCGGCACATCCCCCTCATAGCGACAAATCTGATACCGGCCCCCATACTTTTCCGCCAGCGCCTCCGGCGTATACCGGGACCGGGTGAGCTGAGGGGGTGTCTGCTCCGTGATCTCCACCGACTCCATGATGCCCTCTCCGTCATAAGCGATCCCCGTCACCAGCACCACATGGCCCGCCGCTCTGGAATTCAGGGCATCCCCCAGTCGTAGCTTCCCCCGGACGTTCTCTTCCGTGGCCATGCCAAGGACTGTGGTGACGATCGGGATCGACCATGTGGTATGCCGGTCGATCCCCCAGCACCAGGACACGAAGGCCGAACAGTCGGTGCCATAATAAGTGGAATCCCCGTCGCCGTAACAGGACCGCTCCTCATAGAATACGCTCCCCTCCTCCTCCGCCGACCGGAGGAAATCCTCCACACTGACCCCGAACCCGATGTACCGCCCCTCTTCCACGGGCTGGGCATACGGCAGATGGTACGTCCCTCCCTCCTCGAAGATATGTTCTCCACGCCATCCTTCCACCGTTTCCCGTGCCACCCAGACCTGATCATACAGATAGTCCGCCCGATCCACGATGTCCTGCTGATCCCTGGTCACCGCATAGACCCGTGCCTGCCCTCCCGGCAACAGCCCCAGCACCATGGAGACCGCCAATATCGCTCCTACCGATCTTCCCATCCCATTCCTCCTTATCGTTCCACCCATCACATCCAGCGACGTAGGGCGGGGGCTTGCCCCCGCCGCCACGGACAGGCCCATCATACCACGCCCCCCGGGAGGATCCCCACAGATCCTGGAGCAAATAAAAAAATGTCATCGTGAGAAGGCCCCACAGGGGTCTTTCTCACGATGACATCGTATTTTAGCCTTCCTCCACCACGATCTCCCGGACCTTCAGGCCGGGGTTGCGGCGGCAGGTGAAATCGATGGCCCAGTAACTGCTGAACACCAGCAGGCTCCGGCCACGGTAGTCCTCCAGAAGCTCCGCATCAGAGCCCAGCTCCAGATCCGACAGGTCGCCGGGCCAGCTCTCGATCAGACGGATCTCTTCATAGGGCAGGCCCTCCATCCGAAGGTCCACGCCGTACTCGTTCTTCATGCGGTACTGGAACACATCGAACTGCAGCGTACCCACGACACCCACGATGACCTCCTCCATACCGGAGTTGGGCACCTTGAAGATCTGGATGGCACCCTCCTGGGCGATCTGCTCCGTGCCCTTGACGAACTGCTTACGCTTCATGGAGTCCTTGGCGGACACACGGCTGAAATGCTCCGGGGCGAAAGTGGGGATGCCGGAGTAAGAGAACTTCTTACCGGGCACGGTGATGGTGTCACCGATGGCGAAGATACCGGGATCGAACACACCGATCACGTCACCGGCGTAGGCCTCCTCCACGATCTCACGCTCCGCGGCCATGAGCTGCTGGGGCTGGGACAGACGCATCTTCTTGTTGCCCTGGACATGGAAATATTCCTTGTCCCGCTGGAACTTACCACTGCAGATCCGCATGAAAGCCAGCCGGTCCCGGTGGGCCTTGTTCATGTTGGCCTGGATCTTGAAAACGAAAGCGGAGAAATCCTCGCTGAAGGTATCGATCGTGCCGCAGTCGGCCACACGGGCCAGCGGGGGCGGCGTCAGCTTCAGGAAGGCCTCCAGGAAGGGCTCGATGCCGAAGTTGGTCAACGCGGAGCCGAAGAACACAGGGCTCAGCTGACCGCAACGGACGGCCTCCATATCCATCTCCCGACCGGCGGACAACAGCTCCACGTCATCGATCAGAGCCTGATGCTTCGCTTCCGAATCCAGAAGCTCCGCCACCTGAGGATCGTACAGATCCACCTCCAGCTTGTCGGCTTTCGCCCTGCCGTTCAGGCCGGAGAAGAACAGGAGCTGGCTCTTCTCCCGGTCATACACGCCCTGAAAGTCCTTACCGCAACCGATGGGCCAGTTCATGGCATAGGTCTCGATGCCCAGCTCCCGCTCCACCTCGTCCAGCAGGTCGAAGGGATCCTTGGTCTCCCGGTCCATCTTGTTGATGAAGGTGAAGATCGGGATGTGGCGCATGGCGCAGACCTTGAACAGCTTCCGGGTCTGGGGCTCCACGCCCTTGGCGCCGTCGATCACCATGACAGCGGAGTCCGCCGCCATGAGGGTACGGTAGGTATCCTCAGAGAAGTCCTGGTGACCGGGGGTATCCAGGATGTTGATGCAGAAGCCGTCATACTGGAACTGCATGACGGAAGAGGTGACGGAGATACCACGCTGTTTTTCGATCTCCATCCAGTCAGAGGTCGCGGCACGGGAATTCTTCTTGCCCTTGACCACGCCTGCCTGCGCGATGGCACCGCCGTACAGCAGGAATTTCTCGGTCAAAGTCGTCTTACCGGCGTCAGGATGCGAAATGATCGCAAAGGTCCGCCGACGGCTGATCTGTTCAACTAAATTAGACATATCACAAGCTCCTAAAGCATGATTTTCACATAAACCAATTTAGTTTAGCACATTTTCCCCCGATCTACAAGAGGTATCCCACAAAAAAACGCCCCATCCGCGCAAAATGTAGGGCGGAGGCAAGCCTCCGCCCTACATCAAGTCGATGTCATCCGGGAGAGCTCCCGGGCGATGGGGCAGTCTGCTTCATAGGGACAACTGCCGAAGTCGCAGTCCGCTTCCGTCAGCTTCCCGTTTTCCAGCTCTGCCGCCACCATGCGGCTTTGGTCGATCCGGCGGCAATAGCCGGTGACGAACCGTTCTTCCATAGGTTCCTCCTTATAAAAAAAATACTGTCATCGCAAGGAGCACAGCGACGCGCTCCCTGCGATGACAGGTCGGGATCATCCGTTACGGACTTCCATGAACAGCTTCTCCACCAGCCGGGAGATGTCCTCCGGCAGATAGGAGTAGCTGGAGCCCTGCGACAGGATCTGCTCGTCCGGATAGATCACATCGCTCTCGGCAAGATACTCGTCCATATGCTCCTTGGCTCCGGCGATCGGGGAAGCGTAGCAGATATAGTCCATGTTGGCACCGGAAACTGACGGATCGCACAGGAAGTTGATGAAGGTCTCCGCCGCCTCCTTCTCCTGCGCGCAGGAGGGGATGCACATGGAGTCGATGAACATATTGAAGCCCTGATCCTCCGGCAGGTAGAAGGCAAGATCCGGATTGGAGTCCATCATCTGCATACAGTCACCGGCATAGTAGGGAGCGATGTAGGCTTCCCCATTGATCATGGTGGAATAGACCTGATCCATGACATACTGCTGGACCAGCGGCTTCTGCTCCTGAAGGAGCTGGGCGCAGTGGCGCAGCTCTTCCTCGCTGGTGGTGTTCACATCGTAGCCCAGCAGATACTGTGCCACGCCGAAGGCATCCCGGGAGTTGTCGAACATCAGGATCTTATCCTGATACTTCTCGTTCCACAAAAGCTCCCAACCGGTGACGTCCGCCTCATCCACGTACTTGGTGTTGTACAGGATGCCCACGGTGCCCCAGGTATAGGGTACGGAGTACTTATTCTCAGGGTCGAAGGCCGTATTGCGGAAGTTCTCCTCCACGAAGCTGTAGTTGGGGATGTTATCGAAGTCCAGCTCCAGCAACATATCCTCCCGGATCATCCGGGCGATCATATAGTCCGAGGGGATGATCACATCCACGGTGATGCCGCCGTTCTTCAGCTTGGTGTACAGCACCTCGTTGGAATCGTAGGTGGAGTAGTTCACCTCGATGTTGGGGTAGGCCTCCTCGAAGGCGGCGATGATGTCCATGGTCTCGTCGGAGCCGTCAGCGATGTTCTGGCCCCAGTTGTAGACATTGATCGTGACCTTCTGGTTCCGCCCCTGGAAGAACAGGAACCCACAGCCCACCACCAGACACACCGCCACGAAACCTGCGATCACCCGACGGGCGATCACGGTACCACGGCTGGGCACCTTGGTCTGCTGTGCCACCTTCTTCTTATCGGACCGGAGCTGCATCAGGTTCATGGTGACCATCAGCAGGAAGATCAGACCGAAGAGCAAGGTGAACATGGCGTAGACCTTGGGCTGGATCGGCTTTTTAGTGTAGGAGTAGATCTCCACGGGCAGGGTCACGAAATCCAGACCGCTGACGAAATAGGAGATCACGAAATCATCGAGGCTCATGGTGAAGGCCATGATCGCGCCGGCGGCCACGCCGGGCATGATCTCCGGGAGCGTCACCTTGAAGAAGGCCTGCACCGGCGTACAGCCCAGATCCATGGCGGCATCCCGGAGGGAGCTGTCCATCTGATGGAGCTTGGGCATGACGTTGAGGATCACATAAGGCAGGTTGAAGGTGATGTGGGCGATCAGGAGCGTCCAGAAGGTCAGACTGTTCCGCTGGCCCAGCATCCTGGAGCCCACGAACACGAACAGCAACGACAGGCTCACACCGGTGACGATGTCAGGGTTCGTCATGGGGATGTTGGTCAGGCTCATGACGGTCTTGCGCATCTTGGGGTTCAGCCCGTGGATGCCCACCGCCGCCACCGTACCGAAGACCGTGGCGATGGAGCTCGCCAGCACGGACACGATCAGAGAATTGCCCAACAGCGCCAGCAGACTGTCATCCCGGAACAGCCGGGCGTACTGCTGGAAGGTGAAGCCTTCGAAATGGGCCATATCCTTGCCGGTGTTGAAGGATGCCACGATCAGCACCACCATGGGGATGTACAGGAAGACGAAGATCAGCGTGGTGAAGATCTTGTTGGCTCTCTTCATACCACCACCCCTTCCTCATCGCCGCCGAAGCGGTTCATGATGCCGGTGCAGACGAAGACCAGGATCATCAGCACCAAACTCAGGGCGGCGCCCAGATTGGCGTTGTTGCCCTGCTTGAACTGACGCTCGATCACGTCGCCGATCAGCACCGTATCGGTGCCGCCCAGCTTCTGAGAGATGTAGAAGGTGGACACCGCCGGCACGAACACCATGGTCATACCGGACAGCATGCCGGGGACAGACAGGGGCAGGATCACCTTGGTGAAGGTCTGCACACCGTTACAGCCCAGATCCTCCGCCGCCTCGATCAGCCGGTGGTCGATCTTGACGATGGTGGCATACAGGGGCAGGATCATGTAAGGCAGGTAGTTATACACCATGCCCAGCACCACCGCGCCGGGGGTCCGGATCAGCTGGAGCCTGGGCAGGCCGATGGCGGCCAGCAGGTTATTGATGATGCCCGTATCCTGCAGCAGTCCCACCCATGCCAGCGTCCGGAGCAGGAAGCTCATGCACATGGGGAGCATCACCAGCATATACAGGAATTTCTGTGCCACAGGTCCCTGATGGGCGATGAAATAGGCCACGGGATACCCGATCAGCAGGCAGATCGCCGCCGACACCAGAGAGTAGCCGATCGACTGTCCCAGCACCGGCATATACAGGCCCAGCTCCTTCAGGTTCCCCAGAGAGAAGGCCCCGGTGGCCGGGTCCGTCATGGCGTAATAGGCCACCACACCCAGAGGGATCAGGGTGAACACCAGCATCCACAGGATGTAGGGCACGGACAAGAGGACGCTTTTACGTTTCATCATCGTCGGCATCCTCCGTCAGCTCGTCGTACTCGGCAGAGTAGGAGCTGTAATCGCCAAAGAGCCCGGAATACTCGCTCTTGTGCATGATGTGGATGTCCTCCGGGTTCAGCAGGATGCCGATGGTGGTGCCCACGCCGTGGAAGTCGGTGGTCTGGATCAGCCACTTGAAGCCCTTGAACTCCACGATGATGTCATAGTTCAGGCCCTTGAAGGTGACGGAGGTGACGGTGCCCACCAAATGGCCCTGTTCGGGGGCCACGATGTCGATGTCCTCGGGACGGATCACCACGTCCACCGGCTCATTGGGGGCGAAGCCCTTGTCCACGCAGGTGAAGGTGCGTCCGAAGAAACGGACCTTGTAATCCTCCAGCATCACACCGTCGAGGATGTTGCTCTCGCCGATGAAATCCGCCACGAAGGCATTCTTCGGCTCATTGTATATATCTTCCGGCTTGCCGATCTGCTGAATGCGGCCCTTATCCATGACCACCACGGTGTCGGACATGGACAGTGCTTCTTCCTGGTCATGGGTGACATACACGAAGGTGATGCCCATGGCCTGCTGGATCCGCTTCAGTTCGTTCTGCATATCCTTCCGCAGGCGCAGGTCGAGAGCGCCCAAAGGCTCGTCAAGCAGCAGCACTTTGGGACGGTTGACCAGAGCCCGGGCAATGGCCACACGTTGTTGCTGACCGCCGGACAGAG
>JAFNXT010000330.1 GCA_017378975.1 Oscillospiraceae bacterium | reverse complement strand
GCTGTCTACACTGTGCAGCCAGTTCAATGCCGCCTCAGCGTTGGGACCGTAGCCTGCCTCGTTACCAATGGACCATATAATGACACACGCGTGGTTCTTATCTCTCTCATAGAGGCGCTGCTGTCTGCGACAGGAAGATCCTTGGCTGGATGTGGGATCGGGCCATATCCCCTGACGAGTATATCTTGTTGATGTGTTCCAACCGATAGGGCGCGGCGGCCGTATGGATCCACCAGATCCCCTTCGGCGTTTCGATCCGAAAACCTTTTTCGTCTTCCGAACAGGGGAACCCCCGATCTTCACAAAGTCCCCTCAGCAGTCCGGTGGTCTCGTATCCCCGTTCCCGTGAATAGATCGGTAAAGATATCTCCATATTGTGCTTTGGGGTAGGTTTGCACTGTCTGCAGGGCCGATAGCCTGCCCGGACAGCATCCTCATACCGGCCAAAGCCCTTAAGGTTCGATAACGAGTCCAGCTTACCGCAACGCCTTAAGTGAAAGGTGTCATATCCGGCCGCAGACCAAAAAGCATAGGAGGGCTGTGTCAACGTTTTCAGATCCGCCAATTTCTGCTGACTTTTGCCCACCATGTCCTTCATGTTCCCCCTTTCGGTCTGGGCCTGTTCCAGTCTGCGTAATGCTCGCTGCTCCTGTACAGTAAGGGAACGTTTTGATGTAACAGGCGTCTGTCCAGTCCGCTCTTTCTTCTTCCGTATCTTTTCTGTCGCCGGAGGGACAGGCTTGCATATTTTGCAGGGCCTTCTTTTTCGTGCGATACAGGTTTGGTACGTCATGGTTCCCCGAACATCGTAAGCAGAGGACAGTACCGCTTCGCAGTCACGGGTATGGAACACGTTGGAATTGGGAGAAAATACGAACTGATACGGGCCATTCTCAATGACCCATCGGTTGCGCTCCCTGCGTGCGGTCATCAGCTCCTTCGTACAGCAGGCACACGCCTTACGACCGTTGGTAGCGATCGTTTTCAATGCCGGATATTCTTTAAACGTCCCAAAAGCAGGGAGTTTTCCACATCCACGCTTGTGAACTGTATTCGACCGAAGATCCACCACATATGGCAACCGTACGCACCCATCATCCATCGGTACTGGCACAGGACCAAGAAGGAGCTTCTGAGGAAAAAGGATCTCCCATAACGCTCTGCGCATCATCTCCACATCGGAACGTGGATCATGCCGTCTCCCATGGTGACCGATCCCCAACTGTACAGCGATATGATAAGGACTCCCCACCAAATGCGGTCGGTTTGCAAGAAAGTTGCGAAGATAGGGGAACAAAACGATCTGTTTATGCGGAAGCTTCCCGAAAGCTTCATCAAAGGCTTCCGGCGGCCCCACCGTCCACCAGCACAGCACATCATCTTCCCGAAGCCACGCCCTGATCCGTCCCACCACCTCCGCAAGCGGCGGCGCGGACAAAAACTCCTCCGTGGTACTTCCTGTATACGCCATATGGTCCCACAGGCAGAAGCTCTCGTCAGAAGGCCGGATCCGGGAGAAAAACATATGCAGAAAAGTCCACTCCTCATCTACACGCATCGCCGCGATCTGTGTCGGCCACCGTCGTCCATTATCATTT
>JAFNXT010000329.1 GCA_017378975.1 Oscillospiraceae bacterium | reverse complement strand
TGCGTCTCTCCTTTGTGTAACTATGTCCATTATAGACGCATCAACACGGTTCGTCAATGGGTTTGTCATGCTGGGGCGGAAAAATTTCCGTCAGAGGAGGACGAGAGTTGGCGCAGGACGGGTTCCTCCTGCAAAAACTGCCGGGCGATGATGCGGCAGATCTTCCCCCGACGGATCAGGGCGTGGACCCGGTCGAAGGTGGCCCACTGGGCATCGATGGTCTCGCCGGGGAGCAGGACGATTTTCCTGAGGGGTACGTCCTTGCGGATCCAGTAGTGGTCGAAGAAGGTATCGTGCTCCATGACGGACCGGAGCAGGTGGAACTCTTCCTTTGTTGCCCGGATGCCGGTCTCTTCGAACAGCTCACGCTGGATGGCGGTGAGGCTGTCTTCACCGGCTTTGGCGGCACCGCCGGAATTCTCCCAGGTCCCGGGGAAGCTTTTTTCCATGGCACGTTGGGTCAGCAGGATCTTACCTTTGCTGTTGAGGACCCAGACACAGACCACCAGTCCGTATTCGCCCGGTCCCCAGGCAGTGCCCCGAAGATGACGCCGCCCGGTCAAACGGCGTTGGGAATCGTAGATATCGTTCCATTCCATGGCCAACCACTCCTCTCTCTGCTCTCATGCTATCACACAGGGACGTTTTTTGCAACCACGGATCCTTGCATGGAGGGCGGATCTGCGGTATACTATGGACATAGCAACGATGGAGGTGCGGGTCGATGGATCTGAAGGTATTGGCGGTAGGCGATGTGGTGGGGACACCGGGGCTGGAGCGGGTGAGCCGTTCCCTCCGGTATCTGAAGCGGACCACGGGGGCGGACTTCGTGGTGGTCAACGGCGAGAACGCCAGCGGCGTGGGGATCACACCTCAGCAGGCGGAGGAGATCCTGGATTCCGGTGCGGACGTGATCACCTTGGGGAACCACAGCTTCAACCGCCGGGAGATCGTGGCTTATCTTGATGACTGCCCCCAGATCCTGCGGCCTGCCAACTATGCCCCTCAGACTCCCGGGAAAGGCTGGGCGGTCTTCGACAGTAAGTGCGGTCCTGTGGCGGTGATCGACCTGATCGGCCGGTGCGGGATGGACTTTGGGCCCGACAACCCCTTTTTGATGATCGATAAGATCCTGAAGGAGGTGGATGCCAGGATCGTGCTGGTGGAGATCCATGCGGAGGCCACTTCGGAGAAGCTGGCCATGGGCTACATGCTGGACGGTCGGGTCAGCGCGGTGTGGGGGACCCATACCCATGTGCCCACCGCCGATGCCATGATCCTGCCCAAGGGCACGGGCTATGTGACGGATCTTGGCATGACGGGACCGGTCTGGTCGGTGCTGGGGGTCAAGGCACAGCAGTCGATCCAGAAGTTCCGGGGGGATCTGACCAGCCGGTACCAGTGGGCCGACGGGCCCACCAAGATGGAAGCGGTGCTCTTCACCATCGATGGCGGTACGGGGCTTTGCCGGAGCGCGGAAAGGGTCGATCTGTATGATGAAGCTTCTGCACGCCGCTGATCTGCATCTGGATACGCCGTTTTCCGATACACCGGAATTGAAACAGGCGCTGCTGTCCGTGCCCGGGCAACTGGCCCGGCTGTGTCGGGCGGAAGGGTGTCAGGCGGTATTGCTCAGCGGCGATCTGTTCGATGGGCCATGGTCCCGGGAGAGCGTACAGACCCTGAAGGATGCCATGGAGGATATGGCGGTGCCGGTGTTCGTCAGTCCCGGCAATCATGATCATCTGGGGGCAGGGTCCCCCTATACCGGGACCCGTTGGCCGGGGAACGTGCATATTTTTGAAAGCCCCACCGTCACCGCCGTGGAGGTGGAGCGGCTGGGGCTGAAGGTCTATGGCGCAGGGTATCATGGGATCGACTGTCCGCCGCTGTTGGAAGGGTTCCGGGCGGAAGGGGACGCGCTGTACCATGTGGCGGTGCTCCATGGAGATCCCGGACAGGTGGGCTCTCCCTACTGCCCTGTCACGGCAGTTCAGGTCCGGGAGTCGGCGCTGGACTATCTGGCGCTGGGACATATCCACAAGGGCGGCCATTTCCGGGCCGGTCAGACCCTGTGCGCCTGGCCTGGCTGTGCCATGGGTCGGGGCTGGGATGAGACCGGGGAGAAGGGCGCCCTGATCGTGACGCTGGATGGGCCTGCCCAGATCCGGACCGTGACGCTGGAGGGACCAAGGTTCCATGCGCTCCGGACTGTGGTGGAAGGCGATCCGGTGGCGGCGTTGGAACGGGTCTTGCCGCCGGTGCCCAATGGGGACTACTATCGGATCGAACTGACGGGAGAAACGGAGCGACCGGATCTGGTGGCACTTCGTCAGGTGTTCAGGGGCTTCGCACATTTGGAGCTGGTGGACCGGACCACGGTGCCGGTGGATCTTTGGGGGTCCGCCGGAGAGGATACGTTGGAGGGGACCTATTTCCAGATCCTGCGGTCTGCTATGGAGCATGCCGGGACAGAGGAACGGAAGACGCTGGAGCTGGCGGCACGGATCTCCCGACAGATCCTGGAAGGACGGGAGGTGGAGCTGCCATGAGGATCTGGTCTATGAGTGCCACCTTCGGCAAGCTGGAGCACGCTACGCTGGAGCTTCGGCCGGGGCTGAACGTGATCGAAGCCCCAAACGAATGGGGCAAGTCCACATGGTGCGCCTTCCTCATCACCATGCTCTATGGGCTGGATACCAGCCAACGGAGCAAAAAGGACCAACTGGCGGACAAGGAGCGTTATCAGCCATGGTCCGGCGCGCCGATGGCCGGCAGGATCGACCTGCAATGGCAGGGGCGGGACATCACGATCCAGCGTGGTCCCAAGGGACGGGTGCCCATGGGTGCCTTCCGGGCCTTCGAAACAGACACGGGACTGCCGGTGCCGGGGCTGGATGGGAACAACTGCGGACAGGTGCTGTTGGGCGTGGAGCGGAGCGTGTTCGTCCGGTCCTGTCTGATCCGGTCCTCGGATATGCCTGTGACGCAGGATGAAGATCTGCGGACCCGGCTGAACGCGCTGGTGACCACAGGTGACGAGCATAGCGGTGCCGAGGCACTGGGGCAACGGCTCCGGGAGCTTCGGAACCGGTGCCAATATCACCGTAAGGGCCTGTTGCCGGAGGCGCAGGCCACCTTGGCGACTTTGGAAGAAGGGCTGGCGAGCCGTGCACGGCTGGAAGATCAGGCCAAGGAACTGGACCGGGAGCGGCAGAGACTGGAACGGTCCATGGAAGACCTTCGGAAGCATTCGCAGGCGTTGGACTACCGTGCTTATTTGGAAGATATGGCACAGGTGGCGGCGGCGGAAGGGGCTGTGGCACAGGCGGAAGGGCGTTTGGTGACGCTGGAGGAAGCCTGTGTGGGTCTTCCGGACCGGGAAACGGCGGCCCAGGCCCTTCGGAAGCAGGCGGCGGCCCGGCAGGACTGGGAGCGACAGCTTCGGGATCTGCCGCCACAGCCGGTGGCTCCGTCGGTACCGGAGGCCTTCCGGGGGATCTCCCCGGAGGATGCGGTACGCCGGGCGGAAGCGGACCGGGCATCTGCCGGGAAGGACCGGCGTTGGCTTGTGGGTCTGCTTTTGGCTTTGGCCGGGGTCGGGATCGCGTTTTGGGAATGGATACCGGGGCTGGCGCTGTTGACGCTGGGGCTGATGCTGTTGGCGTGGGCCGGTATCCGACATGGAAAAGAAAAGGAACGCCGTCGTGGTCTGCTGGCCCGGTACGGTCACGAGGATCCTAAAGGATGGGTGGCGCTTGCGAAGCGCTATCAGCAGGCGTGGGAGCGGTATCATGAGGATCTGGCCCGAAGCGACCGGGCGAGGCAGGCGCTGGAGGATCACCGGCAGGTGCTGACGGTGCCGGAGGAGGACCATCAGGCCGTTTTGACGGCGTGGGATGCTTTGGCAGAGGGCCGGGAGGCGCTGGACCGGGCGAGGGCACAGCTTGGAGCCCTGCGGTCTATGGCACGTCCTCCGGTGGAGCCCGTGGAGGATGGGCTCACGCTTAGCCGGCAGGAGACCGACCTTCGGATGGCGGCGTTACGGGAGGAGCTTCGACAGCTCCAGCTTCGGCTGGGGCAGGTCCAGGGGCGGCTGGAGCGGTTCGGGGACCGGCAGACCATGCTTCGGGAGCGGGATCGGGCGGCTGAGCGGGTCCGGGCACTGGAGCAGACCTGTCAGGCGCTGGACCGGGCGCTGGAAGCCTTGGCACAGGCCCGTGCCCGGCTCCAGCAGCGGTTCGCTCCCCGGCTGACCCGTCTGGCGACGGACTATTTCGCCCGGCTCACCGGGGGACGGTACCGGCGGCTGACGTTGGGAGAAGACCTGTCCCTGCAAACTGCCGCCGAAGGAGAGGAGCTCCTGCGGGACCGGCTCTGGCGCAGTGAGGGCACGGTGGACCAGTTGTATCTTGCTCTGCGTTTGGCGGTAGCGAGGGAGCTGTGTCCCAAGGCACCGCTGGTGCTGGACGATGCCCTGATCCGCTTCGATCAGACGAGGATGACCGCCGCCATGGAGGTCCTGCGTGAGGAAGCGGAACGCAGGCAGGTGATCCTCTTCACCTGCCATGGCAGGGAAGGAGACTGCATCCCATAGAAATAAATACCGCCGTATCGGCCTGATGGCTGATACGGCGGTGTTTGCTGTTATTGGGAGAGGGAGCGCAGGACACCGTATTGGTCGTAACGGGTGTCGGGGCTGTCAGTGAGGAACAGGAGCTGTTTGGCCGGGTCGGTGGCGGTGGTGAGCTCCAGGATCTGGTGGATCTGGGAGGCCGGGACATCCCGCAGGCACAGCCGGGCGTTGCCGGTGGGCAGGGGGAAGTCGGCTTCCGCCTCGAAGGAGATCCACAGGTCCTCTCCGGCGAAACGGTCACAAAGGGCCGCGGCGGCGGAGGTGATGGCTTCGATCCGGTCACCGTCGAAAGCCAGCTCATCGGTCTCCGGGAAGGAGAACCGGGTGAACACCACTTCACGGAAGCCCAGATCATGGAGCTCCTGCACGACCTCCGTCAGATGGTCCACGGTGCCTTCGCTGGTGGGGTCCAGCCAGAAATGGCCGTCGTCATCGGCCCACAAATGACCGGTGCCGTCGTCCTTGGCAAGACCGTCTTCGGTATGGGACAGGGCGTAGGTCCGGTCCCGGAGGGCCGGGAGCCGGGCGATGGTGTAAAGGTCACTTTCCGCCAGCCACGCGATCAGGCTGTCCATGGCATCGGTATCCACGGAGGCGGCGGTGCCGCTGTGGTCGGAGGAGAAGAAACAGCCCGTATGGTCCTTCACGTCCAGAAGGACCGCCGTACCGGGGGCCAGGCCCCCCCGACGGGAGATGAGGGCGGTGGGGTCCTCTTTCAGGTCCCCTACGTTGATATAGAAGCCCCGGAGCCGGTCATGGAGATCGGTCACAGGGGTGGTCTCCTCCGTGGGCAGGAGCTCGAAGCGGATGTCCACGGTCTCGGCAGGAGGCGGTGCGGTGGCCGGCGCGCCGGAGGGGAAGGTCAGGTCGATGGAGAAGTCCAGTTTGGCTCCTTCGGAGGCATAGACGATGTAGCGGCCGACCCAGATCAGCCAGATCAGCCAGACCACCAGCGCGATCAGGGCCAGCACCCCAAGGGCAGTGAGGGTCCGTTTGATCCGGCGGCGGGAACGGTAGGATAAGCTCATGTGGTCCTCCTTTGGGCGGTGAGACAACGCCAGTCTTCCTTCTGTCGGCAGGAGGTGATGGTGAGGCCTGCGTTGGTCAGGGCCTGCTCCACGTCAGCCAGGCGGCTGTCCAGGATGCCGGAAAGGATCAGCGTGGTCTCAGGGCCAAGGAAGCTGGGGAGCACCGGAGACAGGGCGATGATCACGTCTGCCACGATGTTCACCAGTACCACGTCATACTGCTTTTGGGACAGAGCATCCATTAGCTCCCTGTCCGTGGTGACGTTGCCGGTGAGGGCGGTGAAGGCCGGGGCGGAAAAGCCGTTGTAAGCGGCGTTCTCCCGGGCGATGTCTTCGGCCTTGGGGTCGATGTCCACGCCCACGGCGGAGGTGGCACCCAGACGGAGGGCGGCGATGGACAAAATGCCACTGCCGCTCCCAAGGTCCAGACAGGCGCTCCCGGGGAACACCGCTTCCTCCATGGCTTCGATCACCATTTGAGTGGAAGGATGGGCACCGGTGCCGAAGGTCAGGCCGGGGTCCAGGATCACTTTTTCACGGCCTTCCGTATCCATGTCCGCCAGCCAGTAGGGCAGGACCGTCAAACGCTGGCCGATGGGTTGGGGAGGATAGCTGTCCTTCCAGCTCTCTTCGTAGTCCACCTCCGGCAGGAGGCTGACCGTTTTGGTCAGGGACAGACGGGACAGGAGCCCGTCCAGCCGGTCCATGCCGGCGGTATCCGTATCCTCCAGATAAAGCTTGATCTGGGACAGGCCCTGCAGGCGCTGTTGGAAATCTTCGTCGATATAGTCCCAGTAGTCACGGTTCTCTTCCAGAAAGTTTTCGAATTCACTTTGATCCTCGATCACCAGATCCGGGAAGCCGGCGGCGGTGAGGGAATTGGTCACCAGAGTGATGTTTTTCGGTGTGGTCTGTATGGTCACTTCGAGCCATGCCATGGCAGGTCCCTCCTTGTGGGGTGTGGATGGGCCGATGTGGCATCGGTCCCTATGTGCGAAGATCCTTCGGCTCGCTGACGCTCGCTCAGGATGACACAGTTATTTGTGTTGGCGTTTCCGTCATTTTACTCCATTTGCCCGTTTTGCGCAATGGGGGATGGCGGGATATTTTGTGAATTTTTCTTTCCCTCTTCCTATTTGTGTGGATATGGTATATAATAAGCCCGATATATACTTTTGAAGGAGAGCTTTCCATGGTCCAGACGACAGAGCTTTTGCCGGGCGTCACCCTGCGGTGCGTGGCGGCGGAGCGTTTCAGGCAGGGGTGTTTGAGTGTGCAGTTCCTGCGGCCCATGTGCAGGGAAGAGGCGGCGGTGAACGCCCTGATCCCGGCGGTATTGCTCCGGGGGACCAAAACGCGGCCGGATCTGCGTTCGATCACTCTGGGGCTGGATGATCTTTACGGCGCTTCCGTGGGGGCGTTGGTCCGCCGGATCGGCGACTATCAGGCGGTGGGCCTGTACTGCGGCTTCATCGAGGACCGTTATGCTCTGCCCGGTGACCGGGTATTGGGGCCCATGATCGGTCTTTTGGAGGAGCTGTTGCTGGACCCGGTGACGGAGGACGGGGTCTTCCGCCGGGACTATGTCCAGAGCGAGAAGCGGAACCTGATCGCCACCATCGAATCGGAGCGCAACGACAAGCGTGCCTATGCGGCGGCGCAGATGCTCCGGCGGATGTGCAGTGCTGACAGCTTCGGTATCCCCCGTCTGGGTGAGGTGCCGCAGGTGGAGGCGATCGGCCCGGATACGGCATGGGCCCATTATCAGAAGATCCTCAGGGAAAGTCCCGTGGAGATCTTCTATGTGGGCGGCGGCGATTTGGAGGAAGTGGCGGAGCGGCTCAAAAAGCTGTTCTCCCGTCTGGACCGGGCCCCGGTGGGGATGCCGGAGCAGACCGCCTTCCGGGATGGCGGCGGTGGGGACTACACTGAGACCATGCAGATCCAGCAGGCCAAGCTGGTCATGGGCTTCACCACACCCATCACCAACCGAAGCGAAGAGTTCGCCGCCATGCAGGTGATGAACACCCTCTTCGGTGCCGGTATGACCAGTAAGCTGTTCGTCAACGTCCGGGAGAAGATGAGCCTGTGCTATTCCATCGGCTCCGGCTACTATGGGAGCAAGGGCATCCTGACGGTGTCCGCCGGGATCGATGCGGACAAGGAGCCGGTGGTGACTGAGAGCATCATGGCGCAGCTCGATGCCTGCCGGAAGGGCGATATCACGCCGGAGGAGCTGAAGGCCGCCAAGGAGGCGATCTTGTCCGGGCTTCGGAGCGTGTACGATACCCCCGGTGCCATCGAGGGCTATGAGACCACCGCCGCCATCGGCGGTCTGGTGCTGACGCTGGACGGATACCGGCAGGCAGTGGAAGCGGTGACGGTGGCGCAGGTGGCCCAGGCCGCAGCCGCGCTCCGGCTCCATACCACCTATTTCCTGAAGGGGGTGGAAGCATGACTGAAAAAACATACCCCAGACTGGGGGAACGGGTCTTCCGTGAGGTCCTGCCCTGTGGCTTGCCGGTGATCGTGGTGCCCCGTCTGGGCATCAGCCGGAAGATGGCCTATTTTGTCACGGACTTCGGTTCCATCCACCGGTCCTTCCGGCTGGAGGGACAGGACCATACGGTCCCTGCCGGTATCGCGCATTATCTGGAACATAAGATGTTCGATATGCCCGGCAGAGATGTTTCCGCCGAGCTGGCGGAGCTGGGGGCCAATGTGAACGCCTTCACCAGCTATGATCTGACGGCCTATTATTTCTCCTGCACGGAGCATTTTTCCGAGAGCCTGAAGCTCCTTCTGGAGTTCGTATCCACGCCTTATTTCACGGAGGAGTCCGTAGAGAAGGAACGGGGGATCATCGATCAGGAGATCGGCATGAACGTGGACGCCCCGGAGTCTGTGGTGTTCGAGCGGCTCATGGAGGGCATGTACCGGGGGCATGATATCAGGACCCCCATTTTGGGGACCTCTGATACGATCCGTAAGATCCGGGCGGAAGACCTCCATCTGTGCCATCGGGGGTTCTATGTGCCGGGGAACATGGTGCTGTGCGTGGTTGGCGATGTGGATCCGGAGGAAGTGGTCCGTGTGGCCCGACAGGTGCTGGGGGACGAGCCCCGTCCGGTGGCGGAAAAGCTCCCCCAACCGGAAGAGGACATGACCTGCCCGTCGGACTTCCACTGTCAGCAGATGGAGGTGTCCATGCCCACCTTCCAGCTCGGTTTCAAATGTGAGCCCTTGGGCGTGGGCCGGGAGGCGGTGCTCCAGGAGGTGGTCGGAGATCTGGCGGCGGAGGCGCTGTTCGGAGAGTCCTCGGAACTGTATCTGAAGCTGTACGAGCAGGGGCTGATCGACCAGTCTTTCGGCGGCGGCTTCGAGACGGTGGATGGTTGTGCCCTGCTGACCTGCGGCGGTGACAGCTACGAGCCGGTGGCGGTCCGTGACGCGATCATCGCTCAGGCGGAGAAGCTGGCCGCTGAAGGTGTGGAAGAAAGTGCTTTCCGCCGGATGAAGCGCAGTGCCTTCGGGCGGAGGATCCGGGATCTGGACAGTCCGGATCCGGTGTGCTTCCGGATGTGTGCTTACCATTTTTCCCAGTTCGATCATTTCGACTTCCCGGAGGTCTATGAGTCCGCCCGGGCGGAGGATGTGCAGGCGTTCCTTGGGCGGGTGGTCCAACGGGCGCAGTCACGCCGTTTTTCCTATTTCGGTTCCTTCAAAATCGCGTACCAGCAGGCATCGCAAATGCCCTGATTATTCCGTTCCGACGCAC
>JAFNXT010000328.1 GCA_017378975.1 Oscillospiraceae bacterium | reverse complement strand
TTCTGCCAGTATTACGCAGAACCCCAGATCCTCTTCGACGTGCCGGCCGGGTGCTTCCTGCCCCAGCCCAAGGTGACCTCCGCCGTGGTCCATCTGAAGGTCCGTAAGGAGCTGCCTTGGGATATCCGGGATAAGGACATCTTCTTCCGCACGGTCCGGGCCAGCTTCGCCATGCGGCGCAAGAAGCTCAGCAACGGTCTGGCCTCCGGCTTCTCTCAGTTGGGCAAGGCCGGTGCCGCCGAGGTGATCGCCGACTGCGGCTTCGATGAGAACGTCCGGGGCGAGACCCTTGGCATCCCGGAGTTCGCAAGACTTGCCAATGTGATCACTGAAAGGTCATGAATATCATATGCCCCCGGTCCGCCGATGACGGCGGACCGGGGGCGTTCCTATACGGTTCAGTGGGGGATGTGCAGGCGTTCTTCGATCAGCATCCGGGACTTCTCCACCAGAGGGCAGGCTTTGCGGCTGATGGCGATGGCGCATCTGCGGAGGGTGGCGGAATAAAGCCACGCGCACAGGAGGGAGAGGGTCAGGATGCAGGCGGCGGCCCCCAGGACCTGTGGCAGGACGCAGGAACGTCCGAACCGGGCGTACAGGGATCGGGCCATATCCAGCCGGAAAAATCTGCGCATGAGCAGGTTCTCGTGGATGAGGTAGACCGGGAGCGCCAATTTCGCCACCGCGTTGACGGCACGGTGATGGAAATGGATATCCTTGAAGGATAAGAACAGGCCCAGCGCCAGCATCAGGAGGAAGGGATCGTCGTTGTAGACGAAGTAGGTCATCATCCCTTGCAGGACATCGATGTACTGACCGAGGATGCCGAGGATCAGGGGACGGGCGAGGAAGCCGGCCAGACCGATGAAGATCAGGGACCGGTGCAGGCCCTTGGTGTCGGGGACGTAGTTCCGGATATAAGCCACGATGAAATAGACGATGACCCAGAGGATCAGCTCGGAAGAGAAGAACAGGCCCTGGAACAAAGATCCCATGACGAAATACAGGAGGAAGCTCACGGCGGAGAACTCGAACAAGGCTCTTTGGCTCATCTGCCGGATCAGACGGTTCAAAAAGGGATGGATCGGATAGAACAGCAGATAGCAGGTCAGATACCAGTTGTTGCTGAAGGTCGTCGGGAAAAGACATCTGAGGATGGTCTTCAGCTCCAGCCGGTCCTGCAGGAGCGGATAAGAGACCAGCAGGATGGTGACGGAGATGATCCATACCTCGGTCAGAAGAAGCATCCACTTTGAAAGCGCGGCTTTTTCGGACCGGAGCAGGAACCAGGCGGAGGAGATGAAAAACAGGAGGTTCCCCAGCGTCCCGAAATGTCTGAAATAGGCAAGTGCCGTGAATTGGAAGCTATAGAGCGATTTGTAGTTGATCACCTGCGCGTAGGTTTGGGTCACGTGGGAAATGACGATGAGGACGATCGCGATGATCTTCAGGACCTCGATACCGGAATCACGCTGTTTCTCTTTCATGTCAGGACCTCCCTGTGAGATGCACATCATTATAGGTCCCACAAAGAGGAAAGTCAATGTCGGGCACGGGAAAAATCAAACACCCCTGCTTTTGGTCTGGAAGACCAATGAAGCAGGAGCGTTTGTTGGGGCAGATCCACAGCGGGGCATCTAACGGATCAGAAGCTGGATACCTCGCTGGATCTCATCTGGAGTTGTAGCTTGTCCGCGATCAGGGCGATGAATTCGGAATTGGTGGGCTTGCCCTTGGTGTTGCTGACGGTGTAGCCAAAGAAGCGCTGGAGGGTGTCCAGGTCTCCCCGGTCCCATGCTACCTCGATGGCGTGGCGGATGGCCCGTTCCACCCGGCTGGGGGTGGTCTGGAAGGTCTTGGCCACCTGTGGGTACAATACTTTGGTGATCGCGTTGATCACCTCCATGTCCTCCACGGCGATGATGATCGCTTCCCGGAGGTACTGGTAGCCCTTGATATGGGCCGGGACGCCGATCTCGTGGATGATGTTGGTCACCATGGTCTCGATCCCCGGTTTGTCCAGTCGCTTCATCATGGAGCCCGGTCGGGTGGCTCCCCGGATCTCCTGGATGCGGTCTACCAGCGCGGTGATGTCACAGGGCTTCAGGATCAGGTATTTGACCCCAAGCCCCGAGGCGGCGGAGGCCACATAATCGGTGATGAAACCGGATGTAGCCAATGTGGTCGGCTTGTGGTCCATGCCGTCCAGCGCTTTCAGGACACTGATGCCGTCCCGCTTCGGGAGCATCAGATCCAGTACCAGCACATCGGCTCTGGTCTCGCCGATGCCCCGGAGCGCCTGTTCTCCGTCCTGGGCCGTCCCCACGACCCGGAAAGCGGGACCCTGCAGTGCGGCGGTCAATCGACTGCAGAAACCCTCGGAATTGTCGGCGATGAATACGGTGGTTTGCTCGTTCATAACGTCCTCTCCTACGCAGTTTTGTTTTCCCCTCTCTTTCTCCTCGCGGACGATCTCCCCGGCCGCGGTGCGACGCTTCCAATTTAGCATATCGGATCATTTTTTGCAAGAATAAACATGAACAATCGTTCGCCGGAAAGTGCCGGTTTCCGGCTGGATTTTTGGATATTCGAACTTTTCGACCATTATCGCCGTTTCTCGTGGTGGGATGTGTCGAAAGGTCGGATCTGAGCGCCGGCGGTTGACGAGGGGACAGTTTTATGGTAGGATCGGTATATATCCTGTCAGGAGGTACGGTCATATGGATCAAAGGATCTCAGGTTTGTGCGAATTTTTGGATGAAGCGAAAAGTCAGTACCACGCCATCGACGCTTTGTGTCGGCGGCTCCGGGAGGCCGGATACCGGAGGCTCCGGGAGGAAGCCCTCTGGGAGCCGGTGGCCGGTGGGAAGTATTATATGACCCGTGGCGGCAGTTCGCTGATCGCTTTCCGGGTACCGCAGGAGGCCCCTCAGGGCTATGTCATGAGTGCCAGTCACTGCGACCGTCCCACCTTCCTGATCCGGGACGGGGAGCTCACCGGGCGGTATACCCGGCTGTCCACCGAGCGTTACGGTGGCATGCTGATCCATCCGTGGTTGGACCGGCCCCTGTCTTTGGCGGGCCGGGTGCTGGTGGAGACCCCGGAGGGGGTGGAGAGCCGGTTGGTGGACATCGACCGGGATCTTGCCATGATCCCCAGCCTCGCGATCCACATGGACCGCACCGCCAATGAGGGCCACAAGTGGGATCTGCAGAAGGAGCTGTTCCCTCTGTTGGGGAGCAAGAGTGCCGCCGGTAAGCTGAAGGGCCTTCTGGAGGAAGCCGCCGGGGGCAAGGTCCTGAGCCATGACCTGTATCTGTATGTGCGGCAGAAGGCCACGGTCTGGGGCGTGGACCAGGAATATCTCAGCGCGCCGGGACTGGACGATCTGGAGTGCGTCTGGGGATGCACCATGGGCTTCCTTGAGGCGAAGGAGAGCCGGAGCATCCCGGTGCTGTGCGTCTTCGACTGTGAAGAGGTGGGCTCCAGCTCGCCGCAGGGTGCCGGCGGTACGCTCCTGAGCGATGTGCTGGCACGGATCAGCCGGTCGCTGGGTCTGGATCATGACCGCATGATGGCCAATTCCTTCATGGTGTCGGCGGACAATGCCCATGCCGTCCATCCCAATCGGCCGGAGATGTCGGACCCCTGTCATGGGCCGGAGCTCAACGGCGGTGTGGTGATCAAGACCAGCGCCTCCCGGAGCTATACCAGTGACGGGCTCTCCACGGCGGTGTTCCGGAAGTTGTGCAAGACCGCCGGGGTGCCGGTGCAGACCTTCCACAACCGGCCGGACCAGCGGGGCGGCTCCACGCTGGGCCATGTGAGCTGGGGCCATGTGTCGGTGCCTTCCGTGGACATCGGTCTGGCACAGCTTGCCATGCACTCCTGCTATGAAACGGCAGGTGCCAGAGATCCCGGCTATCTTCTGGAAGCCATGAAGGCCTGTTATTCCGCTACCATCCGCTGTGACGGCGATGGGTACGTCATCGAATGACCCGGGCTGCGGTCCTTGGGACCGCAAACTAAAATGTTGACATCGAACCCTGCTTATGCGATAATATATGGATGAAAATAATACGAAACAGAGGAGATCTGTCTATGTTCCAATCCAGAACTCATAACTGCGGTGAGCTTCGGCTCGCCCATGCCGGTCAGACCGTCACCATCGTGGGCTGGCTGGAGAACGTCCGTGAGGTGGGCGCCAACTTCGCCTTCCTGGTGCTCCGTGACTATTACGGCACCACGCAGGTGGTGGTGGAGACCGAAGAGATGATGAAGATCGTCAAGCCCATCAATAAGGAGTCCACCATCTCCGTCACCGGTATCGTCCGGGAGCGTGAGAGCAAGAACCCCAAGCTGCCCACCGGCGAGATCGAGGTGGTGCCCTCCGATATCCGTGTGCTGGGCAAGTGCCGTCACAACCAGCTCCCCTTCGAGATCAACAAGTCCCGGGAGGCCGACGAGAACACCCGTCTGAAATACCGGTATCTGGATCTGCGGAACCCCGCGGTGAAGAGCAACATCATCCTGCGCTGTCAGGTGGTGGCGGAGCTCCGCCGTCTTATGACCGAGAAGGGCTTCCTTGAGATCACCACTCCCATCCTCACCGCTTCCTCTCCGGAGGGCGCCCGTGACTATCTGGTGCCTGCCCGGAACCATCCCGGCAAGTTCTACGCGCTGCCTCAGGCTCCCCAGCAGTTCAAGCAGCTGTTGATGACCTCCGGCTTCGATAAGTATTTCCAGATCGCTCCCTGCTTCCGTGACGAGGACGCCCGTGCGGACCGTACCCCCGGTGAGTTCTACCAGATGGATATGGAGATGGCCTTCGCTTCTCAGGCGGACGTGCTGTCTACTTTGGAGGACGTGCTGGTGCCCGTGTTCCGGAAGTTCGGCAAGTACAGCCGTGTGTCTGCCGCTCCCTTCCGTCACATCCCCTTCAACGAGGCCATGGAGCGCTACGGCTCCGACAAGCCCGACCTGCGCATTGACCTGGAGATCAGCGACATCACCGCCGAGGTCCAGGGTTGCGGTTTCGGTCCCTTTGAGGGCGCT
>JAFNXT010000327.1 GCA_017378975.1 Oscillospiraceae bacterium | reverse complement strand
ATATACCTTTTGCACAGGAAAAGATAACGACCCCATGGTCGGTATGACTGGTACCGTGGCTGTTGCTGTTGCTGTTGAGGAGAGCTTGAAGAAGTAAGATTCTTTCGGAAACGAAAATTTGGACCTCCCGGTTTCGGGAGGTCCTCAGACTGTCAAAAAAGTGGTGTCATTCCGAGACCAGTCCGCAGACTGGTCGTGGGAATCCCCCGATCAGTAGGGAAATATATTGAAAACCTTCCCGAAAAGTTAGGGGATCGCCACGTCGGGCTTTGCCCTCCTCGCGAAGACATGGTTTTTTGACACGCTGTGGACCTCCCGGTTTCGGGAGGTCCTTATATTATCGTTTACGTTTTCAATGAATGCAAAATGCAGAATGCATGATGCATAATTAAGGTATCCCCTTCGGGGATGATATAAATCGATTTCCGAAGGAAATACAATGATCCTGCATTTTGCATTATGGATCATGCATTCGTCCGATAGGATGTGAAACGATAGGACCTCCTTGGCTGGGAGGTCCTTTTCGCTTGGGGTTGGTTCATTTGCGTTTCTTTCTTTTTCTTTGGGTGCCGAAGAGACGGATGGCGGTGGTGATGCCGATGATGAGGATGGCGGCGAAGAGGGCTTTTTGTAAGATCTGGATCAGCAGAGGCGGCAGGAGGTCGGTCCATGTGGCGAGGTAGTCGTGGCCGTCGATCCAGGCGGAGAAGATCGCAAGCACCGACAGGACGGCCAGGGAACGTTCCATCCGTTTGGCTTCCTGACGGTCGATGATATCGCATTTGGTATCGAAGACCGTTTGGAGCTGGTCCTGATCACGGCGCAGGGCCTCCAGCTTCTCTTCGATCCGGAAGGCGCTCCGCAGCATCCGCATGGAACGCTGGGAGGTGGGGTAGTTCACCTGCACGTCCCAAAAGTCCACGGTATTGGTATAGCTGTCGTTGATCCTATCCACCTGTCGCAGGAAGTCCACCGGGTCCTCCATGGCGGCGGAGGTGAACAGTTCCACCATGTGCCGGTCGGCGATGCCGATCGCGGCTTCTTCGAACAAGATCAGCTCGATATAGAACAGGGCGATGGAGCTTTCGCACATCCGGTCCCGGAGGGTGGCCTTCAGATCCGGGCTGAACTGGAGCATCACATTGGTATAGGCACAGATGAAAGCACGGTCGTACTGGCCCATGCCATGCTCCGATGCGGCGATCTGGAGGATCTCCGGATCGATGATCTGGCCGTATTCCTCTTGCTCAGGGTAGATGGTCTCGGAGGCCAGCAGGGACGCGATCTGGCTGGTCTTCAGGCAGGTCCGGTCGTTGGGGAGGACCACATAGATCTTGGGGGTGCCACGCTTGGTCAGGGAGAAGCGGGACTTCAGGTAGTCATATAGGTTGATCCACTGCCCCTCCGAGAGCACGGTCACCTGATTGCGGATCACGTTGTCCATCAGGTGGCTCAGCAGGAAGGGGGAGGACAGGGAGTACCATGTCAGGACGCCGCAGCCGCTCTTTCGGTCTACGGAAAGGTAGACATCCACCAGCGCCGGGGCACCGATGGTGTCACCAAGGGTGTCGTAACGGTCCACGGTGGCCTCGGATGCGATCCGCAGGCGGAGTTTCCCAAGGTAGATCCGGTCGATCCGCTGTTTGAAGCAGGCCAGATCATCCACGCCGGAGGCGGAGGAGGGGACACCGGCTTCGTAATGGGTACGGAAATCCAGATCCCGCAGGAGCGCCGCCGCTTTGGCGTCGGCGGTGGTCCGGTGGCTGAAGAGCAGGTCTGCGTCATCATAGCTCACAGGGACGGAAACGTACACATCGGGGATCAGAGACCATTCCGTTGGCCGCTGGGGGAGCATCTCCCGGAGGATATCGTTATACAGCGGCGGTTCGGTGTAGGAGACGGTCAGGGCGTAGAGGGCGCAGTCGTGGTGCAGGTGCTCGGTATACTGGCTCACGTTGATCAGACGCTGGTAGCGCAGGTAGTCGCCGTAGCTGAGCTCGGTCAGGCTGGCAGGACAGATGGATCCCGGGGCTTCGCAGAAGCAGTCGATGCCGAACTGGCGCTCCCGGCGGTAGCCGAAGACGGAAGTATCCTCACGCAGGATCCGGAAGGGGATCTGGTGGGCCGTCAGGGTGTCGGTGCCGGGCAGGAGCAGGCGGACGGTCTGACCGATCTGGAAGCTGGGGATCAGCTCGCCGGGGGCGCGGATCACCAGATGGTAGTCCTTGTCCAGCTCTGTGATCTGGAAATCACGGGCCCGGTACATGGACAGAGAATCGGTGTTGGACACATCGCTGACGAAATGGCGGTGGGGATACCGGCGCAGTACCTGATCCAGCAGGCCCGAGGCCAGTCCCCGGCGGCGGAAGCTTGGATCCACGGCGATGCTCAGACCGTATACGATGTCTCCCGGCAGGGCACGGACCCGGTCGTGGAACGTCTGACGGTAGGGGACCTCTTCCGTTCCGGCGGAGAAGATCATCCGGAAGGCCGCCCGGTCCATGCGGCGGTAATCAAGGCACAGGATGAAAGCTATCAGCGACGATCCCTGACGGACGCCCATGCTCATGCCCTGACGGAGGCACCAGGTCACAGACTCCGAAAAGGCGTCGGCCATGGCATTTTCACGGGTGGCGGCGTCAGGGAACATCTTCACATAATAGGGATCGGCGGAGAAGCACCGGCAGAACAGGGCCAGGACCTCCTGCGTATTTTCTGTTTTCAGGGTCACCAGCTTCATGGGGCAGACCACCTTGTCACTCAAATCGCTATGATTATACCATGGGTCGGGAGGACAAGTCAACTCAGGGCGACTTGACAGAGTTTGTGGGATGGTATATGATTCGGAGGAAATGAGATTGGAGGAATGGATATGTTATTCATCGAATATCCCAAGTGTACTACCTGTCAGAAGGCGAAAAAGTGGCTGGATGGCCGTGGTGCCCGGTATACGGACCGGCACATCAAAGAAGACGCGCCCACTTATGAGGAACTGAAGGGCTGGTATGAGCGCAGCGGTCTGCCTTTGAAGCGTTTCTTCAACACCAGTGGGCTCCTTTACAAGTCCATGGGGCTGAAAGAGAAGCTCCCGGTGATGTCGGAGGAGGAACAGCTCCGTTTGCTGGCCTCTGACGGGATGCTGGTCAAGCGTCCTCTGCTGGTGACGGAGGATCGGGTGCTGGTGGGCTTCCGGGAGGCCGAATGGGAGTCGGTGGTCCGATGAGCCCCCTTGATAAGTATCAACTGCTGGAGCGTTGCTTCGGTTACACGACCTTTCGTCCGGGACAGGAGGAACTGATCGACGGGGTGCTGTCCGGACGGGATGTGTTCGGGATCATGCCTACCGGCGGCGGTAAGAGCATCTGTTATCAGGTGCCGGCGCTCCTGCTGCCGGGGGTGACGCTGGTGGTGTCGCCTCTGATCTCGCTGATGCGCGATCAGGTACTGGCGTTGAAGGCCGCCGGTGTGCCGGCGGCGTACATCAACAGTTCTCTGACCGGACCGCAGATGCAGGCGGTGTACCGGAACCTGCTGGCAGGGAAGTATAAGATCGTGTATGTGGCGCCGGAGCGGCTGGATTACGGCGGTTTTGGCGGTGTGGTCCAAAAGCTGGACATCTCCTTCGTGGCGGTGGACGAGGCCCACTGCATCAGCCAATGGGGGCAGGATTTCCGGCCCAGTTATTTGAGAGTCGTGCAGTTCATCCAGTCCTTGCCCCGACGGCCGGTGGTGGGCGCATTCACTGCTACCGCTACGGCACAGGTCCGGGAGGATGTGGAGCGGCTTCTGGGATTGCACGATCCGGTGCGGACCGTTACGGGGTTCGACCGGCCCAACCTCTATTTCGAGGTGGTCCGGCCCAAGCGGAAGGACCCGGAGCTGTTGGAGCTGCTCTCCGGTCGGAAGAACAAAAGCGGCATCGTGTACTGCGCCACCCGGAAGAAGGTGGAGGCGGTATGTGAGCTGTTGCAAAGCAAGGGCTTCGCCGCCACCCGGTATCACGCCGGGTTGGAAGAGGCGGAACGGGCACGGAACCAGGAGGACTTCCTGTATGACCGCAGTACCGTCATGGTGGCGACCAACGCCTTCGGTATGGGCATCGATAAGTCCAACGTCAGCTTCGTGATCCACTACAATATGCCCAAGAGCATCGAAGCCTACTATCAAGAGGCAGGCCGTGCCGGACGGGATGGGACGGAGGCGGACTGTCTCCTGCTGTACAACGGCAGTGATGTGACCACTGCCCGGTTCCTGATCGACAATGCTTCGGACAATGAAGAGCTGGATGAAGCACAGCGGGAGCTGGTGCGACAGCAGGACCTGGAGCGGCTGGATGCCATGGTGGGATACTGCAAGACAGAGCATTGTCTTCGGGGCTATATTTTGGAATACTTCGGGCAGAAGCATGTGGAGGTCTGTGGCAACTGCGGTTCCTGTCTGGGGGACTACGAGGTGGTGGACATCACACGGGAGGCTCAGATGTTTTTGT
>JAFNXT010000326.1 GCA_017378975.1 Oscillospiraceae bacterium | reverse complement strand
GGCCGCCAATGTGGACGGTGCCACCCAAATGCAGGCATTCTGGAAGATCAAGTGGCCCCAGATGATGCCCACCACCCTGTACATCCTGGTCATCACCACCATCAACTCCTTCCAGTGCTTCGCACTGATCCAGTTGTTGACGCAGGGCGGTTCCAACACCATGACCATCATGTACTACATCTACTACAACGCCTTCAAGCTCTATCGCTACGGCTACGGTAACGCCATGGGCGTGATCCTGGCCATCATCATCGCCATCCTGTCCGCGGTCCAGTTCAAGCTGGGTCAGGAAAAGGATTGAGGAGGTGCCGGAACTATGGATAAACGTTTGGATAGAAACGCCGCCAAGGCAAAGGCTTACAGGATCTGTTGCTGGGTCCTGGTCCTGATCCTGGCCTTCCTGTTCACCTTCCCCCTGTACTGGATCATCACCGGCTCCTTCAAGTCTCCTCAGGAGATCAACAACGTGGATCCTTCCTGGTTCCCCAAAGAGTTCGTCCTGCGCAACTATGAGAAGCTCATGAGCAAGCGCGCCGCGCCGCTGTTCGACTTCGAGATCTTCGGCCTGACGATCGAAGGCCCCAAGATCCCTGCCGCTCTGCGCTGGCTGGTCAACACCGTGTTCATGGCGGTGGCGGCCATGATCATCACCTGCGCCACCTCTGCCATGGCCGGTTATGTGCTGGCCAAGAAGCGGTTCTACGGTAAGACCATCCTGTTCAGTCTGATCGTCTGCGCCATGGCCCTGCCGAAGCAGGTCATCCTGATCCCTCTGGTGCGGCTCATGTCCGGCATCGATCTGTATGACAACATCTGGGCCGTGATCTTCCCCATCGTGGGCTGGCCCTTCGGTGTGTTCCTGCTGAAGCAGTTCTCCGAGGGCATCCCCACGGAGATGGTGGAGGCCTGCCGCATCGACGGCGCTTCCGAATGGCGCACCTTCACCGATGTCATGTTCCCCATGATCAAGCCCGGTGTGGGCGCTCTGGCGATCTTCACCTTCATCAACTCCTGGAACGACTACTTCATGCAGCTGATCATGCTGACCAGTACCTCCAACCTGACCATCTCTCTGGGTATCGCTACCATGCAGGGCGAGGTCGTGGTGGACTACGGTCTGCTGATGGCAGGCTCCGCTCTGGCTTCCGTGCCCATCATCATCGTGTTCCTGATCTTCCAGAAATACTTCACCAAGGGCATCACCATGGGCGCAGTCAAGGGCTGATCCGGCTTGCATTCCCCCGTGAGCCGTGATATATTCTGTGTATTGGGAAACTGATCTGTGATTAGGAGGATGGAAATGACCGACATCAAAAAATATCAGGGCATCATCCCTGCGTTCTATGCCTGCTACGACAAGGACGGTGCCGTGGATCCCGAGGCCGTCCGGGCCCTGACCCGCTGGTTCATCGGTAAGGGGGTCACCGGCCTGTATGTGGGCGGCTCCTCCGGCGAGTGCATCTACCAGAGCAAGGAGGAGCGCAAGCTGGTGCTGGAGAACGTCATGGCGGAGGCCAAGGGCAAGCTCACCGTGATCGCTCACATCGCCTGCAACAATACGGCGGATTCTCAGGAGCTGGCCGCCCATGCGGAGAGTCTGGGAGTGGACGCGATCGCCGCGATCCCGCCCATCTACTTCAAGCTGCCGCCCTATGCCATCGCGAAATACTGGAACGATATGAGCGCCGCCGCACCCAACACCGATTTCATCATCTACAACATCCCTCAGCTTGCAGGCGTTTCCCTGACGCCCGCTCTGCTCCGTGAGATGCTGAAGAACCCCAGAGTGATCGGTGTGAAGAACTCCTCCATGCCGGTGCAGGATATCGAGGAGTTCCGTGCCGAGGGATGTATGGTCTTCAACGGACCGGATGAGCAGCTGCTCAGCGGTCTGGTGGCCGGCGCCACCGGCGGCATCGGCGGTACCTACGGTGCCATGCCGGAGCTGTACCTGAAGATCTATGAGCTGGTCCGGGAGAACAGGATCCAGGAGGCCCGCGCCATCCAGGATGCCTGCCTGAAGATCATCATCGCCCTGTGCGGCTGTAAGGGCAATATGTATGCCGTGATCAAGGCCGTGCTCAGAAAGATGGGGGCTCCCGATTGCGGCGGTGTCCGCGCGCCCCTTTATGATCTGGTGCCTGAGGACGAGGCTCAGGTGGATAAGTGCGTGGACATGATCCGCGCGGCTTACGAAGCTTATCTGTGATCCGATACGCAGGGAGTGTCGCCCTTGACGCGACACTCCCTTTTCGCCTTTGTGAGGGAGGGATGTTCTTTGGCGAAGAGATCCATGATCTTATGTGTGGCCGGACAGTCCAATGCCGTGGGCTACGACGAATCCCGGATCCCGGAGGGCATGACCGGCCGGTACCGCACCGGGCGGCTGTTCCAACTGGGGTTCTGGGGCGAGGATGACCGGAGGGTCGTGCCGCTGGGCCCCTGTGCCCAGAACTTTCAGGATATGCGTCCCTACGGACACCCTCAGGACCCCGGCGTGGGGACCCGGGGGATCCATCTGCCTCTGGCGGATCTTTTGCTGGACCATGTGCCGGAGGACTATGATATCCTGGTGATCCCCTGTGCCTACGGCGGCACCGGCTTCACCTGCGGTGAGGACGGGAGCTATGACCCCGAGACCATGCGCCCGGCGCCGGGGATCTGGCGGTGGGGCGTCACGTCCTGCTATTACAGGGCCATGTGTGACCGGATCGGATATGCTCTGGATCTGCATCCGGAGAACCGTTTCCTTGGGATGGTCTGGTGTCAGGGCGAGTGGGACTGGCAGGATGCCGCCGGTCATTGGGAGGGCTTCCGGGCCATGACCGATGACTTCTTCCGGCGGATGGACCGGACCCATCCGGGTCGGGTCTACCGGGGAGGCTGGGACAGGTCGGTATGGTATGACATGGAGACCGTGGCATACTGGTACAGTCAGGGCCAATGTCCCCAGATCTGGGCCAATTACCGGCAATGGAGCCCCGAGACCTATGTGCCGATCCCACGCTCCACGGACTCCAATCTGGTGGGCGGTACCGGTCTGACGGCGAAGCTCCGTCAGGCCCATTTCGGCAACGACAGCTTCCACCGGGTCATCGCCCCGGCGGTGGCGGAGGTCATGGCCCGGCGGCTGGGGACGGCCCACGGGGCGGATGGGAGCGTGGAGTCGTGAAGTATATCAAACAAGCAGGGATCATCCTGGGCTTCAGCCTTGCCGGTGAGCTGTGCCATGCCCTGATCCCCCTTCCGGTGCCGGCTTCGATCTATGGCATGGTGCTCCTGTTCCTGGCCTTCGCCTGTAAGCTGGTGAAGGTGGAGCAGGTGAAGCAGACCGGAGCCTTTCTGGTGTCCATACTGCCCTTGCTGTTCGTGGTCCCCACGGTGGGGATCATGGCTTGCTGGGACATGATCCGGGGGGATATCCTGAAGATCGCGCTGGTGATCGCGGTCACCACCGTGCTGACCTTCGGCGTTTCCGGCCTGCTGACCAAACTTTTCCGGAAGGGCGGTGGCGGCCATGGGTGAACTGCTGGCCGGGTGCGGCTATTTTTGCGTGGTGCTGACGATCGGGGCCTTCGGACTGGGGCGGCTTTGCCGGAGGAAGTGGAAGCTGGCCATCTTCGACCCGATCCTGATCGGTGCGGCTCTGGTGATGCTGGCCCTGTGGGCGCTGGACATCCCGGTGGAGCGGTATCAGCAGGCCTGTCAGCCCCTGTCCTATCTGATGACGCCGGCTACCATTTGTCTGGCGATCGCCTTTTATGAGAGATTACGGGAGCTCCGGCGGCATCTGCCGGCGGTCCTGATCGGTGTGCTGGGAGGGACCCTGTCCAGCCTGCTGTCGGTTTGGCTGATCTGCAAGGGCCTGGGGCTCAGTCAGACCCTGACCCTGTCCCTGCTGCCCAAAAGCATCACCTCCGCCATCGGTGTGGTCCTCAGCGAGCAGGCCGGCGGCGTGGGGGCGCTGACCACGGCGGTGATCATCATCACCGGTGTGGTGGGGAATCTGGCAGGACCTCTGCTGTGCAGGGCGTTCCGGCTGGATGATCCCATTTCTCAGGGCGTGGCCTTCGGTACCGCGTCCCATGTGATCGGCACCAGCAAGGCCATGGAGCTCTCCCCTCTGGCGGGGGCGGTGAGCAGTCTGTCCCTGACCCTGGCCGGGCTCATCACATCGGTCCTGTTTTCATTCCTGTTTTGACAGATCGGAGGTATGTCGATCTATGCTCAGATCGGATCCCCGGAAGAAAGCGGCGCTGGATGCCGGGGTTTTCCTCTATGATACGATCCGGGGGATGACGCGTTAAGAGAGCGAGTCTGCACAAGGAGGACATGGCACGGATATGTGTACATGGGATGAAAATGGTGGATGTGCATAAAAAACGATGGAATAGTTTGTGAAATATTACTGCACAAACATACTTTACTTTTATTCAAAAGTTTTGTATGATTTAGACAACATGGTGGGGCATGCCCCAACCTGAACAACAAGGAGGTATGTATCAATGAAAAAGATTCTCGCAATGGTCCTCGCGCTGACTCTGGTCATGGGTCTGGTCGCCTGCGGCGCCGCCGGTGGCGGTGACGAACTGAAGGTCTCCGTTTTCTGGTATGACGAGGCTGACGTTTATCTTAGCTCCGTCCGTGCTGAGCTGAACACTGAGCTGGACAAGGCTGGCATCAAGTACGACAACCAGTTCGCCGCTAAGGATCAGGCCAAGCAGCTCGAGCAGATCCGTACCGCCATCGCCGGTGGCACCAACCTGCTGGTGGTCAACGTCGTCACCTCCGGTGACCCCGACGTGGCCCAGTCCATCATCGACGCCGCCGGTGACATCCCCGTGGTCTTCTTCAACCGTGCCATCGGCACCGACGGCTCCGACGTCACCGCTCTGAACGCCAACAAGACCGCTTGCTTCATCGGCACCGACGCTCCTGAGGCCGGTCACATGCAGGGCAAGATGGTCGGCGAGTACGTCCTGGCCAACTTCGATGCCATCGACCTGAACAAGGACGGCAAGATCTCCTATGCTATGTTCAAGGGCGAGGAAGGCAATGCTGAGGCTATCTTCCGTACCCAGTTTGGCGTGGAAGACGCTGACAAGATCCTGACCGCCGCCGGCAAGCCCGCTCTGGAGTACTTCGACGCTGGCGCCGCTCAGAAGTGGCAGACCGACCTGGAAGGCGCATGGTCCGCCAAGGCCGCCAAGGACTACATGGACACCAACCTGGTCACCTACAACGAGTCCAACGGCAACATGATCGAGCTGGTCATCTGCAACAACGACGGCATGGCTGAGGGCGCGGTCGCTTCCCTGCAGCAGGCCGGTTACAACAAGTCCGGCGCTCACGTCGTCCCCGTCTTCGGCGTTGACGCTACCGATGCCGCCAAGGCTCTGATCAAGGAAGGCTCCATGATCGGCACCGTCAAGCAGGATGCCAACGGCATGGCCGTGGCTATCTGCCAGACCGTCCAGGCCATCTCCGGTGACAAGGCTCCCGTGGATGCTCTGGCTTCTCTGACCGACGAGCGCTTCACCGTCGCTTCCGACTGCGCCGGCAAGCTGTACGTCTCCTACGCTCCCTACACTGGCGAATAATTCCGAAAACAGTATCTCCGGGCAGCTGTCGCTTACGGCGGCAGCTGCCCCTTCCCCCCATTTTGGCAATGTCATCAAATGCGGTCACTTCCGTGGCCCGTAGGGCGGGGGCTTGCCCCCGCCGCCGATGATCGCTTGCGGTCATCGGTAAATAGACTGCTTTTGTGCACTTGCTCTGCAAGTGCACCGGCGGGGGCAAGCCCCCGCCCTACATTGGCTTGATGACATTGGGCTGTTTTTTGCGGAAATAATGGTTGACCTTCTTGAAGTTTTCGGTTATAATACCCTAGCATGACCAATTATGGTCTGATACTATGTTTTGCTGCGGCCGGATCTCCGGCTGTCGAGCATAAAGATCTTATAAAGAGAGGGAGGTGTATCCTGTATGAAGCGTACCTACCAGCCCAGCCGTCGTCACCGTTCCAAGGTCCACGGTTTCCGGAAGAGAATGGCTACTTCCAACGGCCGCAAGGTTCTTGCCCGCCGCCGTGCCAAGGGCCGTAAGGTCCTGTCCGCCTGAGTGCGTCTGCCGCGGATGAAGATCGCGGCGTGACGTGCCAGAAGCGAAACGGGAGGAATGTGCGGGGCGATGGATTCGCCCCGCTCCCTTTTTCTTGACGGGCACATCTCAAAGATCCTTTTCCACCGCAGGAAAACGGTTTTTGAGATGCGCCCGTAGAGGAGGACGATCATGAAGTATTCCAGCAGTCTGAAGCTGAACCACATCTTCCGTCGGCTCTACCATACCAATGGACAGGCCAACGGATATCTGGTGCTCTACGCCCGGAAGAACCGGACCGGCACCAACCGGGTGGGCATCACCGTCAGCAAGAAGCTGGGCAAGGCCCATGTGCGTAACCGTGTGCGCCGCCGCCTTCGGGAGGTCTACCGCCTCAACGAAGAGAAGTTCCGGCCCGGCTGGGACATCGTGGTGGTGGCCCGGAGCCGATGTGTGGAGGCTCCCTTTCCCCGTTTGACTGAGAATTATCTGGCGCTGGCCCAAAAAGCCGGGATCCTGAAGGAGGAAGCCTGATGAAAGGGCTCATGCTCCGGGCGATCCGGTTTTATCAGCGGCGGATCTCGCCCTGTTCCCCCCCTCGCTGTCGATTCATCCCCACCTGTTCCAATTATGCCTATGAGGCGATCAACAAATACGGGGCCTTCAGGGGCGGTCTGCTGGCATTCTGGCGACTGCTCCGGTGTAATCCTTTCAATAAAGGCGATATCTACGACCCCGTCCCGTGAGTTCCTTAAGGAGGCTCGTCAATGGATAAGATCATTACTGTCCCCTTCGGAATGCTCCTGAACTGGCTGTATGAGGTCACCAGCAACTACGGTTTGGCTATGATCCTGTTCGGTATCGTGGTGCAGATCGTGTTGCTCCCCATCACCGCCAAGAGCAAGAAGAGCATGATGAAGATGTCCCGGCTCCAGCCCCGGATCCAGGAGATCCAGCGCCGGTATGCCGACGATCAGGCCAAACAGCAGGAGGCCATCCGTGCCCTGCAGCAGGAGGAAGGTGCCTCCATGGGCTGTGGCGGCTGTCTGTGGAGCTTCGTGCCCATGCTGATCCTGATCCCCCTGTACGCCGTCATCCGTCAGCCCATCATCTATATGCTGGGCGAGAGCGCCGAGGTGGCCAACAAGATCGTGGAAGTGATCCGCGGTCTGGAGCCCACCCTGTTCAGCGGCAATGCGGTCTATGAGCAGCTGGCCGCCGCCCAGGCCATCCCCAAGTATGCCGCCGAGATCCAGGCCGCGATCCCCGGCATCAGCGCCGATACTCTGGCCGGTATCGACTTCACCTTCCTCGGCATCAATTTGGGCAATATCCCCCAGTTCAATGTCTTCGCCTGGCAGCTCTGGAATTGGGCCACCATCGGTCTGTTCCTGATCCCCGTGATCAGCGCCGCCAGCCAGATGCTGCAGATGTGGATCTCTCAGAAGATGAACGATTCGGTCATCACCAATGAGAAGGGCATGGTGGACAAGGAGACCGCTGAGAAGTCCCAGTCCGCCCAGTCCACCAAGATGATGATCTGGATGATGCCCCTCATGTCCCTGTGGATCGGTTACTCCGTCCCTGCCGGTCTGTCCGTGTACTGGCTGGTGGGCGGTATCATCCGTACCATCGAGGATATCATCCTGACCAAGCACTACCGTAAGATCTATGATGCCGAGGATGCCGTCCGCATCCAGCGCGCCATGGAGCAGGAGGCTCTGGAGGCCGAGAAGGAGCGGATCCGCGCCGAGCGCCGTGCCGCCAACCCCGACGGCATCACCGCCAACACCAGCAAGAAGAAGCTGCAGCAGAAGCAGCGCACCGAGGAAGAGGCCGCCAAGGCCGCCGCGGCCAAGGAATACGCCGCCAAGAAGGGTCTGGATGTGGAGGAGGAGCATCGGCGCACCACCATGTCCGGCATCGCTGACCGTCCCTGGTGCAAGGGTCGCAACTACGACCCGGACCGCTACACCGTTGATCCTACGGAGGAGTAAAGAATCATGGAAAAGAGCATCATCACTTCCGGCAGTACCATCGATCTGGCGATCGAGGCTGCTTTGAACCAGCTGGGTCTGGACCGTGACAGCGTGTCCGTCCAGGTCCTCCAGCAGGCCAAGCCCGGTTTTCTGGGCTTTGGCAAGACCCCTGCCAAGGTGCAGGTGACCTACGAGGCACCGGATCCCACTCCTGCCCCCGTCGCGCCCAAGAGCGCTCTGGGTGCCGCCTCCCGGTCCAAGCCCAAGGCCAGCGGCGTTCCCGTGAAGAAGCCCGACCCCAAGCCTGAGGCTCCCAAGCCCGTGGCCCCCAAGGCTGAGGCCCCCAAGGCAGAGAAGCCCGTGGCTCCCAAGGCCGAGGCCCCCAAGGCGGACAAGCCTGCCGCTCCCAAGGCTGAGCGGAAGCCCCGTCCCGAGCGGAAGCCCGAGGCCCCCAAGGAGCCTAAGGAGCCCAAGGTCTTCGCCCCTGCCGAGCCCGGCTCCGTGGAGGAGAAGATCGAGCAGTTCCTGAAGGGTCTGCTGGAGAACATGGGTTCTCAGGCCGTGCCCCACGCCGTCAAGGGCGAGGGCGATACTTACCATGTGGAGCTCACCGGCGAGGATCTGGGCTACCTGATCGGCCGCCGTGGCGACACCCTGGATGCCATCCAGCATCTGTGCAACTACGCTGTGAACCGTGACGTGGAGGGCCATGTCCGGATCAACGTGGATGCTGAGGACTACCGCCGCAAGCGGGAGGAGAGCCTGCGCAAGTACGCCCGCAAGAAGGCCCAGCAGGTCCTGAAGGCCCGCCGCCGCACCACGCTGGAGCCCATGAACGCCTACGAGCGCCATGTGATCCATGCCACCCTGCAGGAGATGGACAACATCACCACCTACTCCACCGGCACCGAGCCCAACCGCCGTGTGGTGGTCGAGTATGTGAGATAACGAAACAAGCGGCTCTGCCCGGAAGGGCAGAGCCGCTTTGGTCTATCAACGGACGATGACAGTTCTATATTAGATGATCACGACTGATGGTTTGATTTTGCTGTGTTTATTGAGGCGATCAGGATCCGCTTGACCTCGATACATTGTTCCAATACGGTTTTATTATCCGTATATCCGCCTTCCAGCAAAAGTTCCAGCCAGTATTCACTTTCGGCACATTCTTTCAGTGCGATATGAAGCTTGGCGATAAAGTCAGCTTTTCCATGAGCGTAAAATGCTTCGCGAATATTAGCACCAACACTGGTGCCGGAACGCACGAGCTGATTTGTCAGGATGGATCCGCGTTTGTTTGCCTTGACTTCGTTACATAACCGGATAACATCCAGAGCAAGCGCTTTGGATCTATCGAGCAAAATACTATTTCTCATCAGAAACCCCTTTTTAAATCGTCGGCGAAGCCGACACCTTGACTTATTCACTATTCATTATAACTTATAACTTCCAAAAATCGACCCTTGATAAAGTGAAGAGTGAATAGTGAAGAATGAAAAAGTAAAAATCGACATCCTTCTTACGAAGAATGTCGATTTTTGGCGACCCGGAACGGACTCGAACCGTCGACCTCCAGCGTGACAGGCTGGCGTGCTAACCGACTGCACCACCGGGCCAAGGCTCGGTCATTATAGCAGATGATCGGCAAAATGTCAAGGGGTCGCGTATGATTTTTTTAGTTTTTCAGCAGGATCTCGCCGGTCTGGCCGTGGATCAGGTAGGTGTATTCCGTGCCGTTGGCGTTGAAATGGATCTGATACACCAGACTGCCGTCCTGCTCGCCCTCGTGGGCGTGGATCCCGGTGACCTGCGTGACCTCGTAGCCGGCATCGGATACGGCGATCTGCATGGCCTCCTGCTGGGTCAGGGTCTTCACCTCTTCGCCGCAGCCTGCCAGCAGGGACAGGCACAGCAACGTCGCCAGAGCGATGGTGATGAACTTTTTCATCCGGTTGCCCTCCTGTGTATGGATCAGCCCCACAGGCTGTCGGGGTACTTGCCCTCCTGCGCCATCTGCTTCAGGGCGGCCACCACCAGCGGCTTGTCGGCGGCGTAGGTCACGCCGTACCACTTGTCGGCAGAGGTCATGACCCGGGCACGGGCCTTGCCCTCGCCCAGAAGCTCTGCCACCACGAAGGGCAGGAAGAACTCCGCCTTCTCAGGCCGGGCCACAGCATCGGTGGCAAGGAAGGTGCGGAACTTGTCCGCGGACTCCCGGAGGAAGCTGGGGGTGAAGCCCCACATATTCATGGACACGATGGTGTCGGCAGGCAGATCCACCCAGTTCTCACCGTCCTCGGTGTAACGGATGGCGTCGCCCTGGACCTCGATCCGGGTGCGCTCGTGGATGTCCGTCAGGTAGCTGTGCTCATCGGTGGTACACACGCCACGGGCCACACTGCCGTGGTCGGTGACGGTCTTGCCCAGCTCGTATCCCACCATGCAGTAGTCATAGAACTGACCGTCCTGCGCCTTGGACAGGGCTTCGAACATGGTCCGGTAAGCGGACTTGCCATAGTAATCATCGGCGTTGATCACGGCGAAGGGTGCGTCGCCGATCGCCTCGGTGGCGCACAGCACGGCGTGACAGGTGCCCCAGGGCTTCACACGGCCCTCGGGGACGGAGAAGCCCTCCGGGAGCATGGTGACTTCC
>JAFNXT010000325.1 GCA_017378975.1 Oscillospiraceae bacterium | reverse complement strand
TTCGCCGCCGCAATCGAGATGATCCACACTTACAGCTTGATCCATGACGATCTGCCCTGTATGGATGACGATGACTATCGACGGGGCCGACTGACCAATCATAAGGTCTATGGCGAGGCCATGGCGATCCTTGCCGGTGACGCTTTGCTCACCGATGCCTTCGCGGTCGCTTCCACCGGTGGTATCGTGGATGCCATCGCTGTCCTTGCTGAGTGTGCCGGATCCTTAGGCATGGTAGGCGGTCAGGTGCTGGATATCATGAGCGAGGAACGTACCCTGACGGAGCAGGAAGTCATCGACATCCAGACCAGAAAGACCGGAGCTTTGATCAATGCCGCTTGTGTCACCGGTGCCATGGCCGGCGGCGCTTCACAAGATCAGATCGCCGCGGCAGGACGTTTCGCCGGTGCGTTGGGCATGGCATTCCAGATCCGTGATGATATGCTGGATGTGATCGGCGATGCCAAGGAACTCGGCAAAGCCACTGGCGTGGATGGTAACAAGAACACCTTCGTGCGCTTGTATGGACTGAAGGAATGCGAAGGTTTGGTCGAACGTTACACTCAGATAGCCTTGGACCAACTGTCCCACTTTAAGGATACTGACTTCATGGTCGCTCTTTCCAAAAGTTTGACCGGACGTACATTCTGATATAAAAAATCGTCACGACCTGTATCCGGTCGTGACGATTTTTTATCAGAATCTTCCTCCGCTGCCACCATGGCTTCGTCCGGAGCTGCTGCGATGGGTGGAACTGCCGGAAGAACTGGATTCAGCTTTTTTCACCTTCGAAGTATGGCTGTATAGATAGATATCACGTTGCCCCACTAATTGGAAGGAGCCTTCCTCTATGTATTCAGAGGCTCCAGACTGGGGTCTGGTGGTCTTCATGCCGGACTTCATCATAAGGATCGTGATCCATCCGACCAATGCGCCGACGACCAGAGCGACCGCTACGATAAGGAAATAGTTCGTCCCGCGGTCGATGGGGGTACCTCTTTCATATGCATCAAAGTAGACATCCAGTTGAGCAAGATAAGTACGGAATCCGTCGTAGTAGTTTCCGTCGCTGAAATAGGGGATCACTTCATCCATGAGCTTCTCCTGACCGTAGTCAGTCAAAGCATCGATCGTATCTCCGCAGGTACTGAGCCACCACTCACGTCCGGACATATCCAACACTAAGATCACACCAGAGTCCTTGCTTCCGATACCGTAACCGTTATAGTCGAAGTAATCGTCCGCAAGATCCATGATGTCTTCTCCGTTCGTACCCAGGACCGTCAGGATAACGACATCCATAGAGTGCTCCGCCACCAGAGAGCGCGCCTCTTTTTCGAGGTTCGCCACCTGGCTTTCCGTCAGGATATCCGCATTATCTACCACCTTGGTATCATTAGTCGCAAAGACGGAAGTATGAAGCGCCAAAAGGGTCATGAGTAAGCAAAGGGTGATGATGAACGTTTTTTTCATGACAGCACCCCCTTAAAACAGAAGCAGACCGATCAGGCCAGCCAGTACAGATACAGAAGCGGAAACACCGGCGAACCAGGCCCACATCCGTCCCTTGTCTATCGGAAGCTCACCGGTGATCTTACCGGTCTGTCCGTTCATCGCAAAGGTGTAGGTCTTGCCATGATAGACAGAATTCAAGACCCAAACAGGCAACAATACATACTTTGCCTGATTGTGATCGACCCGAAGGTTTTTTGTGGTGGGTACCACCGTAGCATAGCCGGACATAGTGGCAGCCAGCTTCTCATCAAAGGTATTGCCCACACGCACCCGGATCCTTGCCTCACCGGATCTTGCTTCCACGTCGTATTTATCTGCCAGAAAACCGGAAAGATACGCCATATTGAAATCAACGGCATCTTCCTTGCGGAAGGGCTCGATGGATTCCATGACTGTATCATCCATTTTGGAGGAAGCGTCCATGGGGATCGCGCTGAATTTCGCGGTCGCAGCTCTTGTCAGCATGAAATAGTCCGTCCGAGTGTAGTTGTACCGGGAGTCGGACCAATGAGAGACCCGTGTGGCTTTGTATTGCCCATCCATGGAGCCGGAGCAACCATACAGCCAGAAGGGGACGTAAATGCCTGTGATCTTTTCCAAACGGTTTTGGGATGTAAAATCTCTGGGCAGGAGATGCTTGCCCTTACACAGCCGAAGAAGGGCGTTCTTCGCGTCATCCTTCGTCGTCTTGAAGGGGATCACCGCATCGGGACGGAGGCCGCCGGATACTCTACCGGGGATGACTGCCGGATTGTCGCAATAAGGGCAGAAGGTCGCCGCCGTGTTATTGTCAGCGATCAACTCGCCTGCGCAGGTGGGACACTGGAACGTCCGCATTTGGGACTGTTCATCACCGGACCACTCCACATCCTCGTGGTCGTCCCACTCAAATCCTTCCGGTTTTGCTTCGCTTATCGCCTCATTATACTGTTGTACGGTCTCCAACTCAAAAGTGTTATCACAGTACTCACAAGTGAGCTTCTGCTCAGCGCCGCTGTATTTGAGACCGGCGTCACAACAAGGGCATTTATATTCAAATACTTCGGATACAGTTGACATACAGATCCCTCCTTGTCGACATGATACCACGATCATTTCCTGAAATCAATAATTTTTCGTGTTCAGCTATTGAGGACATTTGTTTTTTCTTGATTTTTTCAAAAAATGAGGTACAATAGACCCTATATCACCATGACCCCGAAAGGATGGCGTTTTCTATGAATCATTCCTATATCCCGGAGGGCTATCGACCCGTTTTGGATGCTTACGACACTCAACGCGCGATCGCCTATATCAAACAGACCTTCCAGGATGAGTTTTCTTCCGCACTGAATTTGAAGCGTGTATCCGCTCCGTTATTCGTTACCGCGGATTCCGGTCTGAACGATGACCTGAATGGCTATGAGCGAGCTGTCTCCTTCGATATCCCCGCCGTAGGCAATGACGCACAGGTGGTCCACTCTTTGGCCAAGTGGAAAAGACTGGCACTGAAGCGTTATAATTTCGGTATCGGTAACGGCTTGTATACCGATATGAACGCGATCCGGCGAGACGAGGAACTGGATAATGTGCATTCGATCTATGTGGATCAGTGGGACTGGGAAAAGGTCATCACCCGTGAGAACCGGAATCTTGAATACCTGAAGCTGATCGTTCGAGCGATCGTCGGCGCGATCTGCAACACCAACGACCGACTCCATGTCCGTTATCCTCAGCTCCGTGTCCAGCTCAGCAGGGAGGTAGCCTTCGTCACAACACAGGAACTGGAATATATGTATCCCGACATGACCGGACACGAAAGAGAGGATGCCTTCGTGAAGGAGAATCCCACCGCATGCATCATGCAGATCGGCGGTAAGCTTCGTTCCGGAAAGCCCCATGACGGTCGTGCGCCGGACTATGATGATTGGGATCTCAATTGTGATATTTTCTTCTGGGATGAGGTCCTTGGGCGTTCTCTGGAGATCTCCTCCATGGGCATCCGAGTGGATGCGGCCGCGCTGGAACGCCAGTTGAAGATCTCCGGTCACGAAGATCGCCGTGAACTCCCGTTCCATAAAAGCCTGCTCAACGATGAACTGCCGCTCACCATCGGTGGAGGTATCGGTCAGTCCCGCCTGAGCATGTTGATGATGGGCTGTGCCCATATCGGGGAAGTACAATCCAGTGTATGGGACAGAGAAACGATCGAGATCTGCGAAAACGCCGGTGTCAGATTACTGTGATATGAGCCCCTCTTCGTTGCTCAGGAACGAAGAGGGGCTTGCTCTGTCATTTGAGCTAATGTGGCCCCGATCACCGATGCCAGTTTTTTCTGATATCCCGGGTCATTCAATCTTCGGTCATCATCAGGATTCGACAGGAATCCGCATTCGATCAAAACGGCCGGTTTTATGATCTGTTCCATCAGGTAGATCCCTTTAGCCGGCTTGCAGGCCCGTTTGTTGTTCCGATCCAAATATTGCGCGAAATTTTCCTGAAGCTGTTTCGCCAGTTCCATGCTCCATGGCGTTTTGGCATAAAACACCTGAGCCCCACCATATCGGGGGTCGGGATAGATATTTTGATGGATACTGACAAGGATCGCCCCCTCCGTCCCATTAGCCATTGAAACTCTGTTTTTCAAATCAGACACCTTTTGCGCGGCGATCGTATGACCTTCTGTGTGTATGGAAGTATCTGTGGTCCTGATCATCAGAGTATCATAACCAAGCAGGCGTACCAAAGCATCCAAACGTTCCGCGATGTTCAGATTGAGATGACTTTCAAGGACACCGGAGCAGGAAGTCGCGCCTCCGTCGATACCACCATGGCCCGCGTCGATCACTACGCAGGTCCTGCCGCTACCAACACCTCCCTGCGCCATGGTCGTTACGATCTCTCCTCCTAAATACGTCGTGACCAACACCAAACTGACTGTCAGCACATATACAGGCAACAACGAACGTATCTTCATACCCATCACCTCACGATCATGATATGTCCTGACGGCAAAGGTATGAACCTATCATCGTACTACGGCATAGGATGACCTGGAACGACTGTTCCAGATCTGATCCGATCGGAGGAATGACCATGGAGGACCGAAAGAAGGAATATTCCGGAGGGAAGGGGAGACTGCCAGCCATGGCACCCTTGGCAAATCCTTATGTCCCATTCCAGCTGGAAGATCCACCGATGTACGAAAGCAGAAAAGGACTGGTCCGGGGAACGCTTTATCCCGGCCTCGACCTTCCTTTCAAAGGGATGGTGAATCGAAAAGAACGTAACATCACACCAAAAACGGAGTTGCAAGCATTGGCCTTTGCTGTGAACGAGCTTGCGTTGTATCTGGATACCCACAGAGAAGACACGAGAGCGCTTGAGCTTTACAGGGAATATCAGAAGCTTTACCACCAATGCCGCCAGGAATACACGGAGCATTGTGGTCCTATGAGCCACCGGACCCCAACGGAAGGGGCATACCGATGGCTGGATGATCCCTGGCCATGGGAATACTGTGCAAATAAGGAGGCGTGACCATGTTCGTATATGAGAAGAAGCTTCAGTACCCCGTGAAGATCGCGCGTCCGGATCCACGGCTTGCATCCATCATCATTTCCCAGTACGGCGGCCCTGACGGCGAGCTGGGAGCGTCTTTGCGTTACCTGTCCCAGCGATACAGTATGCCTTTCGACGAATTGAAAGGCTTATTGACCGATATCGGTGTAGAGGAACTGGGGCACCTCGAGATGATCGGCGCGATCATCCATCAATTGACACGGAACATGAAGGACGAACAGTATCGTGACCCGACCTTCGCCCCTTATTTTGTGGACCACACAGCCGGTGTTTATCCCACCGCGGCATCGGGTTTCCCATGGACTGCCGCCAGTATGCAGGTGAAGGGGGATCCCATCGCAGACCTTTCCGAGGATCTGGGAGCAGAACAAAAAGCTCGTGTGACCTATGATAATATCCTTCGCCTTTCTGACGACCCGGATGTGAATGACGTGATCCGCTTCCTGCGGGAAAGAGAGATCGTCCATTTCCAGCGGTTCGGCGAAGCTATGCAACTCCTGCGCGAGAAGCTGGACCAGAAGAACGTGTATTTCATGAATCCCGCGATCGATATGTGACACCTGTAACGACGGGGACGGGATCTCCTGTCCCCGAAACCACAAAGAATAGGACTTGACAATCGGAGCCATTTTCATTATAATTAGTAGGCTATCGGGGTGTGGCGAAGTTTGGTATCGCGCTTGGTTCGGGTCCAAGAGGCCTCGGGTTCGAAT
>JAFNXT010000324.1 GCA_017378975.1 Oscillospiraceae bacterium | reverse complement strand
GCCGGTGGAGGCGGAAGCCTCGGCGGCGGCGGCGAATTCCGGCTTGTAGCCGGTCTTCTTCATCAGAGGTATGGTGACGGAGCCGGAACCCACCGTGTTGGCCACGGAGGAGCCGGACACCATGCCCTCCAGCGCGCTGGCCACCACAGCCGCCTTGGCAGGACCGCCGGAGAAGCCGCCCACCACAGCGTTGGCGAACTGGATGAAGATATCAGCGATGCCGGTCCGCTCAAGGAAGGCACCGAAGATGATGAACACCACGATGAACTTGGAGCAGGTGTTGACGGGGGTGGACAGGATGCCTTCCTTGCTGTAGAACAGGTAGCGCACCGCATAGTTGAGCTTGCCCCAAAGAGAGGGGTTCTGCAAGCCCCAGATCAGGGCATAGATAAGGAACGCACCGGCCACGATCAGGATCGGCAGACCCACGCTCCGGCGGCAGACCTCCGCCAGCGCAAGGATACCCACGATACCGATGATGATCTGGTAAGTCTCGAACCGACTGCCCTGCTGGATGATATCCATGGCATTGAAAGTGAAATACAGGAACGCGCCGGTGCCCAGAAGCATGGCAACGATGTCATACCAGGGCATATGGTTGGTCTTCTGCTGACCCTTCCGGGCGGGGAACACCAAGAACCCGATGAAGATGATCCACGCCATGAAGGAAGCCAGACGGTACTCCTCCAGCCACTTGGTGAACAGCGTGACATACAGACAGAACAGGGAGAACACAGCCAGGATGATGCTCACCGCCAGCTTCGGCTTCCCCTCCCAGATACGGGTATTGGATTCCTGGTCGTATTTTTTCATCACGGACTCCAGGTCCATGGGGCCTTCTTCACGAACTTTTTTCTTAAAAAACGCCATCTTATCCCTCCTTATTGAATGTGTTCAAAAGCAGAACTTGGCTGCGGCGGATCCCGCCGCAGCCAATGTATCGCGCAATAGATCACTCAGTGGTGACAGTGACGCCCTTCTCAGCGAAGTACTTGGCAGCACCTGCATGGAAAGGAGCGGTCATGCCGGAGGTGGCGTTCTCGACGGACAGCTCAGCGCCCTTGCCGTTCTCGGCGGCGATGGCGGCGGTGTTGTCGAAGATGGCCTTGGTCAGCTCGTAGACATCCTCCTCGCTGGCATCGGCAGAAACGATCAGCGTCGCCTTGACGGTGACGGTGACCACATCCTCATCCTGACCGGGATAGGTCTTGGCGGGGATGGTGTAAGCGGTGTAGTAGGGAGAAGTCTCCATCAGCTTATCGGCGATCTCACCGTCGATGGGCACCAGATACGCGCTGTTGGTGGTGCACAGCTCGGTGATGGCGGCGGTGGGAGCACCGGCCACGATGAAGGCGGCGTCGATCTTGCCGTCCTTCAGACCGTCGGCAGAGTCAGCGAAGCTCATGTACTGGGGCTTGATGTCATCCTCAGTCATACCGGCGGCAGTCAGGACATCGATGGCGTTGAAGTAGACGCCGGAGCCGGGAGCGCCGATGGAAACGTTCTTACCGGCCAGATCCTTGACGGACTTGATCTCGGGATCCATGGTCACCAGCTGGACGGACTCAGCGTACAGACCGGCAACGACACGGAAGGTCTTGATGGCGCCGATGGACTCGAAGGAACGGGTACCGGCCCAGGCGTAGGCCATAACGTCAGACTGGACGGTGCCCAGCTGATAGTCACCGGCGTCGATGGACTCGATGTTGGCCTTGGAGCCGTCGGTGGAGACCACGGTGACATCGATGCCCGCATGGTTCTTGATGTACTGACCCAGCACACCGCCGAAAGCGTAGTAGGTGCCGGAAGTGCCGCCGGTACCCATGGTCATCTTGGAAGCGCCGCCACCACAGGCAGCCAGAGCCAGGACCAGAGCCAGCATCAGCACGACAGAAACGATTTTCTTCATGTTTGATTACCTCCTAAATGATTTGATTTTATAATTATACATCATTTTGCCTGTTTTGCAAGGGGAAAATGCATTTTCCATATACAGTATCGTCTCTTTTCTGGATATTGTCTCATTTTTGCAAGTATGGCCCCCATGACCTTCGCATATATATACATACCTTTGTAGAATGTATACAACCGACCGACAATATCCGGAGCGTTTTTCTGCGTTTTTGACATACCGCCGAAAATACCACTTTCAAAGACTGTTTTCCGCCTTTTCCGTCCCATACCATCCGGGCAACGCCTCAAAACAGCATGTCTTCCCCCGATGAGGGAAGGTGATCCGGCAGGAGAACAGCATGGGTGCCGTGGCTTCATCCCGGGATCCGTACTTATGATCCCCCACCAACGGGAACCCCCGGCTGGCGAACTGCACCCGGATCTGATGGCTCCGACCCGTATGGAGCCGGACCCGGACCAGAGAGCACTCCCCTTCCGTCAGCCGCCGATACTCAAGCCTGGCCTTCTTCACGCCCTTGCGTTCCCGTTTCACCACGAAGACCTTGTTCTTGGCGCTGTCCTTCCACAGAAGATCCTCCCAGTCGCCCTCTTCCGGCGGAGCCCCATGGACCATGGCCACATACTCCTTCACCATCGTCCCCTCCTGCACCGCCCGGCTCAAAGCCGCCGCGGCCTGCCGTGTCCGGGCAAAGACCATGACGCCCCCCACGTTCTTATCCAACCGATGGATTGTAAAGATGTCTCCGCCAAACCGCGCCTTCAGCGCCTCCGGCACTTCCTTCTCCGCATCCATCCCCACCGGCTTCACACAGACCACGAATGCCGGATCGACATATAAAAGTTCCATACAGGCTCCTCCCTCCGATATAAGACGGGAGGCATGCCCTCACCGCCGCTGGACCTCATCATATCACGATCGGTCCAAAACTCCAAGCTTGAAAGCTACTGATTTCGGTGTATAATATAGGTCATAGAATGGAGGAACTCATATGACCACGAAAGACTATCGAACCAAGCGTCCCCTGACCATCTTCCTTTCCTATTTCCCCAGACATTGGAAGCTGTTCACCGTGGACCTGTTGTGCGCCATGGCGATCGCGCTGATCGACCTGTCCTTCCCCCTGATCACCCGCAGTGCCCTGTACGATATGTTGCCGAACCAGATGTACCGTACCTTCTTCACCGTCATGGTGACGGTGCTGTGCTTCTACGGCCTGCGGACCTTCCTCAATTACATCGTCTGCTACTACGGCCATACCTTCGGCATCCGGGTGGAAGCGGACATCCGGGCGGACCTGTTCCGGCATATGCAGGAGCTGAGCTACGATTTCTATGACCAGAACCGCACCGGCCAGCTCATGAGCCGCCTGACCACGGACCTGTTCGACCTGACAGAGCTTGCCCACCACGGCCCGGAGGATCTGCTGACCAGCATCCTGACGATCATCGGCGCCTTGGTGGTCATGGGCACGATCCAATGGCGGCTGGCGCTGGTGGTAGCCGCCATGATCCCGGTGTTCCTGATCCTGGTGTTCAGCCTGCGGCGGTCCATGTCCAATGCCTCCCGTGCCACCAAGGAGAAGACCGGCCACATCAATCAGGAGATCGAAAGCTCCCTGTCCGGTATCCGCACCGCCAAGGCTTTCGCCAACGAAGGCGTGGAGAACGCCCGGTTCGGTGCCGCCAATGAAGTTTACAAGACCTCCAAGCGCCAGTTCCATAAAGCCATGGGCCGCTTCGCCAGCATCAACGAATTCTTCCTTTGCAGTCTGAACGTGGCGGTGATCGGCTTCGGCGGCTGGTTCGTCATGCAAGGGCAGATGGACTACCGGGATCTTCTGACCTTCACCCTTTACATCGCTACCTTCGTCTCCCCCATGCGCAAGCTCTCCAGCTTCTCCGAGCTCTTCGCCAACGGTTTCGCGGGACTGCACCGCTTCGTCCAGATCATGGGCACCGAGCCCACCCTGCAGGACAAGGAAGATGCCACAGACCTGACCGGGGTCAAGGGAGCGATCGATGTGGAAGACGTGTCCTTCACCTATGACGGCGATCTGCCCGTCCTTCGGAACGTGACCCTCCACGTAGCCCCCGGCGAGACCGTGGCGGTGGTAGGTCCCTCCGGCGGTGGCAAGACCACCCTGTGCCAGCTGATCCCCCGGTTCTACGACGTGACCGAAGGCAGCATCCGCATCGACGGTCACGACATCCGGGACGTGACCCAAAGCTCTCTCCACCGGAGCATCGGCATCGTCCAGCAGGACGTGTTCCTCTTCGCCGATACGATCCTTGAGAACATCCGCTACGGCCGTCCCTCCGCCACCGAGGAAGAGGTGATCGAAGCGGCCAAGAAGGCCGAGATCTGGGAGGACATCCTTTCCATGCCCCAAGGGTTACAGACTTACGTCGGCGAACGGGGCACTCTGCTCTCCGGCGGACAGAAACAGCGGATCGCCATCGCCCGGATCTTCCTGAAAGACCCGGCGATCCTGATCCTGGACGAAGCCACCTCCGCGCTGGACTCCGTGACGGAAGCCAAGATCCAGCGTGCCTTCGACGCCCTGTCCGTGGGCCGTACCACCCTGATCATCGCCCACCGTCTGAGCACCATCCGGGCAGCTCACCGCATCATCTCCATCGCCGGCGGCCAGATCACCGAAGCCGGCACCCATGACCAGCTCCTGACCACCGGCGGCATCTACGCCGACCTCTACCGCACCCAAAACAGCCGCTGAACCGTCATCGCGAGGAGCATGGCGATCCCCCCAACTACAGAAACCCCACCGACCGG
>JAFNXT010000323.1 GCA_017378975.1 Oscillospiraceae bacterium | reverse complement strand
GATCACTTGTACGAAGGATGATCATCAGGATGGACAGAGGGAGGAACACAGAGCCGAGATAGGCCAGACGGTTCGCCATCAATGCCTGTGCAAGCGTCTGACTGACCGACAGGGCAAAGTAGCCCGTGTCGACGACACAAACGCAGATGAGCAACATGAGATACCATGGATCTTTCTTCCTCTGGAGGACGATGTAGCTCAAAAGGACCAGTGTGGCGATGGATGCGGTGACGCCGTAGATCAAAGAAAGACTGCCGGTCTTGGCACCGACCGGGCCGCAGCCGGATAAGACGCATAGAAGATAGAGGGGGAGGAGAGCGATGGTATGACGGTTATTCATGGTATCCTTTCCTGAGATGAGGGCGTATCTCACGTATCCCACACCGATCCCCACACCATTCCCACACCGGATGATCGGAGCGGGTGGGGACTTTTGCGACGGATGCGGTATAATATGATAGGCGAAGAGTATGTCTGGATGCATGAGTACAAATGAAAGACATACTTCAATTGAGATTCTATCATTATTTCCATCGACCGTCAAGGACTTGTTTCGTTTGGTCGAACGTAAGGACGATGTGATCGTGTGTCTGCTGCTGGGGGACACGGATCCTCTGGCGGTTGGAAATTTGAAAGGCGGTGATCGGTCACCACGAAGCATGTCAGACAATGCCATCCGGACCGGAGGAACCTCTGTGTACCGGGAGGATGGTGGTAAATCACATCGATAAAGAAGGAGTGGATATCATGTTTGGAAGAAGTAAACGGTTCGTCAGTCTTTTACTGGCGTTGACTTTGATCATCGGGTTGATCCCGGTGTTCGAGGCAGAAGTCCATGCGGCGACGGTCTATCCCAAGACCTGGGAGGAGCTCCGGTCCGCGCTGGAGACACCGGGAGATGCCAAGGTGGTCGTGGCTACCGACATCGAGTACACCGATCCCCCCTACACTCTGATCGGATCGGATAAGTCCTATGACGATTTCGACACCATCGAGATCCAGGGCAACAAGATCCTGAGCGTCACCGGCTCCGGCTCTATCTATTGTAAAGATATGTCCGGTAATGTCCATATGACCATGGGTATCGACCGGTGGATGGACAACGGTACGGTGTCCTATCTGTTCCGGATCCCTGCGGATGCCAAGCTCACCGTGGAGGGTCCTACCAGCGCGAAGATCCATTTTGATGGAAATGCGGTGGGCATCCATGATTACTATAATGAATACAGTATGCGTCACATCTTTGATGTCAGCGGTACGCTCGTGGTCAATGGCTGTACACTGGAAGTCGGCAGAGAAGTGAAGCAGTATGTGACGGCCGCTGAGGATTCTCAGGTGCCGGCACTGTTCACCGGCTATTTCTATCAGCAGGTCATTGGTTACGGCATCGTCGTCAACAGCGGCGGCCACTGCACGGTCAACGGTGGTGTCATCAATGGTCGGGGCACGCTGATCTATAATGATCAGGGTGCTTCCGTACAGACTCAACTGGCCGCGGTGTTGGGGCGTTCCCATTCGACGGTCTGTATCAATGGCGGCACTTTCTACGGTAACGGCGGCGCCCATGTGCTGGATATCACCGGGGACTGCGATATCCGTGGTGGCCGCTTCCAGGTGAACAACGGTCGCGACCGCACCCGTCTGCCTGATGATGATAACAACTGTATCGTGGGCAGCTACACCTCTCAGTTCGGTCAGCTCAACATCCCGGATAAGGGCTGGCAGGATGAGTTGAGTCAGATGTATGTGGTGGAGGATGGGACGATCTACAATACCACAGCCGAAAAGGAAAGCCTGTCTCTTGTCGATGGGAGAGGCCCTGTGGAGTTCGTACCCTATTCCAACCAAATGGAGGCGGCTTCGATCACCTACGGTACGCTCTACTATGAGGACGGTACCACGGCGAGCATGCATGAGGAGTGGCTCTCCTGGAACCCCTTCTTCGGGAATGTGAAGCTCAGGCTCCACTATTCGAACTACTATGCCGGTAATGTCAAGGACAGTCAGGTCAAGCGTATTTGGAAGATTTGGAAGGGTCCCGATGTGTCCGTGGATCCTGCCTATACGGTCACGACCATCAATGACGAGTACCTGGATCTTTCCAAGATAGAAGATACTTATGACATCAACTGGCGGGAAGCGGATGAGTGGTACTTCCGGTGTTTCATCGAGGAG
>JAFNXT010000322.1 GCA_017378975.1 Oscillospiraceae bacterium | reverse complement strand
GGGCGTGGGCATGCCCTCGCCGTCGCCGCCCGATGGGCGGCGAACTTGCCCCCCTCATTCATGTGGGGGGTGGCCCGAAGGGTCGGGGGGGTGTTATCGCCCACGAAGTGGGCGATCTGTTTTTTCGCTCTGCGAAAAAACAGCGGCGGGAGACAGCCAGCCGCCCTACGGTACCGCTCCCCCCTCCGTAGGGGAGGGTCATCGACCCTCCCTTCACGGTCCGGCAGGACCGTGCAGAGGTATCCGCCCCTACTTGGTGAGGGTCACGATGTTTTGCAGGTCGCAGTGGTGGGTCAGGCCGTCGTCGGTATAGAGACGGTAGCTGTTTCCGGTGCCCAGGAGGGTCAGGTCTTCCGTGTCATACTGGGCGGTGTTGGTGATGGCTTTCCCCACGGGCAGGAGCTTCCCCTCCGGGATGAAGAACACCACCTGCCCCAAGGGCACAGAGATCTCACGCCAGCCCCGGTCCATGGCTTCACAGGTGAACGTGTCACCGTCCCATCGCACCATGGTCATGGGCTCCGGCAGATACACCCGACGACCCGTTGCTCCCTGTGTCACCACCGGGGCGATCATCAGACTGTCGCCCACCATGAGCTGGTCCTCGATCGGTACCACCGTCGGGTCCTCATAGACGAAGGACAGGGGCTTCATGAACATATCCCCCTCCAGCGACGCCTTCATGAACTCGGAATAGAGGTAGGGCAGGAGCCGGTAACGCAGAGTCAGGATGCTCCGGAAGTCCTCCGGCCCTTCGAAGCGGTAGGCCTCCTGATCCTTGGTGAATTTCCCGGCGTGGTTCCGCATGAGGGGCGTGAACACCGAGAAGGCCAGCCAGCGCAGCAGGAGCTCCCGGTCGCAATTGCCCATGAAGCCGCCGGTGTCCGCGCCGGAATACAGGAAGCCGCACATATTCAGCGACGGCATATGCCGGACATTCAATAGCAGATGCTCCCATTTGGAGGTGTTGTCCCCGGTCCAAATGCCGCCGTAGCGTCCGGCACCGATGTAGCTGGACCGGGAGAACAGCAGGAAGCGATGGGGCAGTAGCTTCCGCAGGCCCTCGGAGGAGGCCCGGGTCATGAGGGCGCCGTACAGGTCATGGACATCATAGTGCCGGAGCCGCCGTCCGTCCATGTCGTGATAGAAGGACTTGTAGTCCCGTTCCATGGCACGGGCCTTTTCTTCCTTTCGCTTCTCCCCAAGGAACATATCCAGAAAGAAGCCGAGCTTCTTCGTCCTGGAATACTGGCTGTAGAAGATCGCGGGCTCGTTCATGTCGTTCCAGAAGCCTTCGAAGCCAAAGTCTGTATAAAATTTATACTGTTTTCCGAACCATTCCCGTGCTTTCGTATTGAAAAAGTCCGGGAAATGGGTCCAACCCGGCCACACGGCGGCACGGAAGCATCCGCCCTCCCGGTCCCGGCAGAAGTGTCCGCCCTTGAGGCCGGACTCGTATACGGGATCGCCGGGGGCGATCTTGATCCCGGCGTCCACGATCGGCACCAGCCGGATGCCCCGGTCCTTCAGCTTTTCCACCAGCCCCTTGGGGTCCGGGAACCGCTGGGGATGGAAGGTGAAGTCGGCGAAGCCGTCCATATAGTCGATGTCCATACAGATGTAGTCCAGAGGGAAGCCCTTCTCCTCGTGTCCCCGGACCACGTCCAGAAAGTCCTGCTCCTTGGCGTAGCCGAACCGGCTCTGACCGTAGCCGAAGGCCCATCGGGGCGGCAGATAGCCGGGGCCGATGGCCTTCAGGAAGGTACGGCAGATCTCATAGGGTCTCTCTCCGGCGATCTGGTACAGCCGCAGATCCCGGCTGTGGCACACCACCCGGAGCTCGCCGGAGCCCTGATGGTCCACCCAAAACTCCGTCTTTGCCGGGGAATCGAAGAACAGCCCGAAGGTCTCCCGGCCCCAGACGATCAGGAAGTTGTGAGAGGCGTAGAGGGAGGGGTTGCTGTCCTCATGCTCGGCGGTGTCGGTGTTGAAGCTGATGTAATGTCCGCCCCGTTTGTTCACCCGGCCCATGGTCTCGCCCAGACCGTAGACCACGTCCTCGGTGCCGAGCTTGTACACGAAGGTGATCGTCTTTTCCGCCACGGAGACCTGCAGATGCTCCACCCGGTCCCTCTGGGGGACTGTCGCCGTCACCGCCCCGGTGGGGATCGGGTCGCCGAATACTTTCACTGTGATCATAAACATTTCCATGCCTTTCTGTAGGGCGGCTGGCTGCCCCCCGCCGCCGTTTTTTGCTTTGCGAATACCGGATCGCCCGGAAGAACGATGGATATTTCCTGCGATCCCGCAGATCCTATGGCATCTGCGGCTACATCCCTTGGATGTAAAAAACCGGCGCGGTGCGCCGGTTTTTTGTGGTCATTTCTTCGCCTCCGGGGGCACCAGATCCAGGGTGATGGTGTCCATGGAGGGCTTTAGCTGACGGTAGCTCACACCGGCGGCATCCAGCATCCGCTTGGAGGCCATGGTGC
>JAFNXT010000321.1 GCA_017378975.1 Oscillospiraceae bacterium | reverse complement strand
GCTGCTGTGCTGCGTCATGGTTCTTTCCATGCTGCCGGTATCTGCCCGGGCTGAAAATGCTGCGGCAGTTTCCGACATCGTGGTTTCCCAGACCATCACGCTTCCCGGTTATCCCGGAGGCAGCTCCGCCAAGGTATCCAAAGTCATGAAATATGACCGCGGCAACGCCGTGACGGGAAACGGCGACAAATCCTATCTGACCATCGTCACCGGAACCACCTCCAGCGAGTTCCTCGCTTACCGGGACACTCTGGAAGCGGCAGGCTACGAGCCGACCATGGAAAACGAGGTCGCATCGGACACCACCGGTGATCCTAACCGCTTTGCCAGTTACCTCTCTCCCGACGGAAGCTACAAGGTGTATACATACCACCTTCCCTTCTATCAGGAGACCCGGATCATCGTGGATACCGAGGCGAATACCGTTTCCGGTTTCAACTATGTTTCCAAAACCGGCGAGAGCGCGGAGGTCATGCTGACCATGTATGGCCTTTCCATGTCCGAAAACGGTTACGATAACACCACCACCGAATACTCCACCGACAAGCGCAACTGCGGCGCGCTGATCGTGATCCGGATGCCCGACAACAGTCTGTTCATCCACGACGGCGGCGATCTGGAGCAGTGGAGCGATGAGGCCTGCGACCGCTTCCTGGAATTCTGCCGGGAGCTCACCGGCAAAAAAGAGGGCGAGAAGGTGGTCATCAACACCTGGTTTATCTCCCACGCCCATACGGACCATTATCTGGGTCTGCCCCGGTTCTTCTCTCTGCACCATGATCAGCTGGATCTGAAGTACATCATGTACAACATCGACATCGAGAGAACCTACACCACCCGGGATATACGCAAAGTTGTATCCATGGTCAGCAGTTACTACCCCGAAGTGAAGTACTACAAGCCCCATACCGGCGAAACCTTCAACATCGCAGGTATCGACTTCGATGTGGTCTATTCCCATGAGGATCGCTATGTTCCCAACGCAAACGGAGAAGTAATCACCGACTATCCCACCATTGAAAACGGCAAGCCCGTCTCCGCCTACGATGTAGGCGGCACTTACCGGGATTTCTGCTATGGTGATGACGGCAAGAGCGACTTCAACGACACCTCCGTGGTGCTGCGCGCCCATCTGGACAAAGACACGGATACCCTGCTGTATGCGGACATGAACCGTGCAGAGCAACGACGACGGCACGGATACACAGATTGCTACCGTGGTGGTGCATATTGTTGAGCAGATCCCGATTCAAGGTTCCCGTCTGGATATCGCCGGTACGGTGAGCAAGAATGCCGGTGTAGGCGCGATTCCCCAGGTCATCAACTCCAAGACCGGCGAAACTGCGGACTGCCGCATCGCCGTCACCTACAACACCGCCAATGGCCATGTGACCCATGAGATTCCTCTGTCCGTGGGTATGCTGACTGACAGCACCGGCAAACCTGTCGACACTTCGGTCGAAGGCGTCTACAAAGACCTGACCATCACCTATCAGGGTGTTGTGCTGAGCGGCAAATTTACGCTGACTGTCACCGGTAGTAACGATATTCTGAACTACCCCCGCTATCCCGAGGAAGGCTCCGTCCACGTGAGCAAGCAGGGCATCACCACCCTGGGTGATTTCTCCAAGAACGGTGTTGCCAATATCCAGCTGTCCGCCACCGGTATTCCCACCAGCAACGGCGTGGACCTGATCATCGTGATGGATCTTTCCGGCTCTATGCGCTACGGTCTGGATAACACCACCAGAGTCGATCAGCAGAGTTTTGAGGCTACCCGACTGTACGCCATGGAGCAGTCCCTGACGCAGATGGTCGAGATGCTTCGCGCTTCCGGCGCGGACGTCCGTATCGCCATGTCCGACTTCGGCGATCTGGACAGCCACGAATTTGAAGGTGCGATTGTCGACTACTCTATCCGCGACCAGGCCTTCTTTGACGTGGACTTCAACAACGCCTACAGACGAAGCGACGACTATACCAAGGATTTCTACGAGTTCTCCAACCACCTGAACTTCCCCATGAAGTCCGGCGACAAGGAGGCTGTGGCCTACCCCATCGCAAACTCCAAGTTCAACCTCTCCAATCCCAGCTACACCGGCAAGGTGGTTCCCACCATCTACACCGGCTCCAAGGAAGCCAATGCTGAGGCATTTGTGCATGTCAATGACCTGGATATGAGCGAGATCATCGACGCTCTGAATGTGGATATCACCAAGTCCAACGGCACCAACTACGACGTCGGTCTGGAATACGCCTACCATCTTGGCATGGCTATCCAGCAGAAGAACATCGACGAGGGCGAGGGCCGCGATATCGTGGTCATCTTCATGTCCGACGGCGCACCTATGCAGTATAACTACTTCTCCGGCCGTCCTCACATGTCCGGCTGGTCTGACTGGATCACCGGTGATGCCGATGGCATCCATTCCCTGAACTATTCCGAGACCAGCAAGCCCGAGAGTCTGGCAGAGCTGGAAAGCGCTCTGTTCGATCTGCTGAAGGAAGGCAAGCTGATCAATCCTCTCTATCGCCGGGATAATCCCGACGGAGGAAAGGGAAAATTTGTCTTTGACTTGTCTGTTTGGAAGGGTGTGGATCCGGAATATCCGTATTTCTACACCTATATGGATGATTTGGGCTACGATCTGGACTGGCAGTATCTGGTCGACATCGCCAAGGCCAATGGCATGCCTGATTTCAACCACGACTATTTCCTGAGCAATGAGATGCTTCCGGAACTGACAAAGCTGCTGAAGGAAGGCAATCTGGTCAATCCCTATTATTCCATCGATCAATACTATCCCACTCCCACAGAAGACCAGATTGGCGAGGATTTCTTCGTCACCATGAATAACATGGGTTACGATGTTGGCTGGGATCAGTTCGCAAAGATCGCCTATAGAAACCGCAATTATGATCGCAACGGAACCAACCCGGATGGCAGCGGTTATGGCGAGATTGGCACACTGCTGATGGATATGCTCAACAACATCAGAGATATTCCCGCAGGCGAATACGTCACCCTGAGCCCCTACGCCTACTTCTATCATGAAGACGGCCTCAACTGGTGGGCAGAAGCCATCAAGGGCAAGCCCACCGAGCTGTACCCCGTCATCAACAAGTACGCCTACCACAATAGTACCGAGCGTCCCTTCGGCTACTACGGCGATGTGCGTAACAACTTCAGCACCGGTACCGGCCTGCCTCTGGACGGCAAGGACTATATTGGCGGCTTCCGTGGTTTGGACGCGGATATCTACTCCGTCTCCTTCTCCATCGCCAACGAGCGTGAGCTTTCCGCCGAAG
>JAFNXT010000320.1 GCA_017378975.1 Oscillospiraceae bacterium | reverse complement strand
CACGACTTCCTGCTCCTGGACGCCGGGCGCCAGAGCAGAGGTCTTGGTCGATGCGATCGTCATGGAAAAATTCTCTGCGGCGAAGCCGATCACAGGCAGGATGCCGATGATCATGGCCAGACACAGCACGAGCGCAAGGACCCGGGTGGATTTGGATCGATCCATAAGTAATCTTCTCCTTCTGATGATTTTTTTATAGTAAGCTTTCGCTTCTATACGGGATAAGGGTGCCAGAAGATCCTTGTCATCCCGAGACCGGTGCGCACACCGGTCGTGGGGATCTCCTCCAATGCTCCGGAGATCGCCACGTCGCTTACGCTCCTCGCGAAGACAAGTTCTCTGGGTCTCAAAACACCTGATTGATCAGGCCGTAATCCTTTTTCTTCTTGGAATCGTCGCCCACATGGTACATACCGCTGACGGTGAAATCGTCCCAGGGGTGCTTGCGCTTGCGAAGCAGGATCTGCATGGCCCTGAGGACACTGCCCTGACTGATCAGCAGGACCCGCTTGCCCTGATATTCTCTGTCGATCAGGTCCAGCACGTCCACACAGTTGGCGATCACGGTGCCCCAGGAGGTGCCCTTGGGGGTCCGGGCGAACATATCGTTCTCGATCTCACGGGCGATGAAGGTGGGATCATGCTCCAGATCGGCGAAGGACTTGTACTCCCAGCCGGTGTTGTCGATGCCGTGCAGATAAGGCACCTGCACACACCGGAACTTCTGAGGGGTCTGCATGATCAGCTCCTTGGTGTTGACCACCCGGGCGATCGGCCCGTAGAGGGCCACATCGAAATCATAGGCATCCAGCTCGGCGGCCTGCCTGTGGGTGATCTCGATACCGGCCTCGGTGAAGCCGCAGTTGTCAGAGGTGTCGCTCATGAACTCATGGCGGACCACGGCGACGGTCTCAGCGTGGCGGATCAGATGGATGGAAGCGCACCTGACCTCCGGGAGCACCGCGTCCTCGATATAGTCGATCTTGCCGGTGTCCGGATCGATGGTGATCCCCCACTTGGCGAGGTTGCCGGTGATCCTGTCTTTTTCTTCCTGTGGAATGGTGTTTTTGTCGAACATCATTTCATTTGCGGCGGTGCCGCGTCTCCTTAGTATATTGTGTATCTATGTTCTCAGACTGCTCACATGAGCATCTGCTTGACCTTGGAGGTCAGGTCGTTGTCCACCACATAGCGGTACACCGCCGGCGGCACCATCCTGCCCCAGTCCTCACCGGTGAGGATCATCTGGCGGATGTCGGTACTGCACATCTCCTTCTCCTTGTCGTCATGGAGGACCACGGTCTTGTAGCCCAGAGATTTCAGCCGGTTCAACTTCTCATAGCCCCACTTGTCATAGATCGTGAAGAAGGATGTGGCGGACAGGGGCACATAGTTGTAAAGGATGCCGGGCCGCTCGATGGGATAGGGCACGATCTCGAAATCCTCTCTGGGCACACCGGCCTCCAGCAGTGCCAGCCGGATCATCTCGAAGCGCTCATAGAAGGTGAAGGGGTTGGCAGAAGCGTTGCTCCGGTGGGGGTCCACCTCTTCCCGGATCAGCGATACGTTCTCCGGGGACGTGATGCCCACGATCAGCTTCTTACACTGAGCCTTGGCGCCCAGCGCGTATTTCAGGTGATCGTTGTGGAACAACTGGAACCTTCCGTGGATGAAGCCTAACTCTATCATGGTATTATCCTCCGTATGGATCAAATTCTTTGTGTGTGCCGGATGATCTCCTTGCGGAGCCATGCCCGCCCACAGGGAGCCACGCCGTTTTCGAACCGGACGCCGAAAACTTCAGACAGCTTCTTTTGATGGCAGGCATCGTCGCAGAGGAACCAGCTCCGCCGCTGTCGCAGACCGATCAGGTTGATCATCCACGCGCCCTGATCCGCCATGATCTGACGGATCTGAGGGAGCCTGTCCAGGATCTTCTCCGCGTCCCAAACGCATAGCTGGGCCATGCTGGGGGGCAGGATCTGATGGTCCCGGAGCCTTTTGATATCGCTCAGCAGAGCATTGGGCAGGTCTTCTTCCACCAGCTCCTGCACCTTGGCGAAATAGTCGTCACACCAGCCCCGGTCCACGCCGCCGATGCGGCACAGGGCATGGAAGGCATCGATGTCCTCCCGGGTGGTGTTGTGGGAGGTCAGGTCCAGCGTATTGTCCAGGATCGCCGCCACCAACAGCCGGGCGGTGGCAGGGGCCATCCGGTCGGAAAGACCGGCTTTTTCCCATCCCCTCCAGATGAGGGTGGCCGCCGCGCCCAAAAACTCGATGTGGGCGCCGTCACCGATCCGCTGGGCCCAGTAGCTTTCGAAGCCGGTGTGGTGGTCATAGACCGCCGTCACCGCCTCCAGCGGCACCCCGGCGCTCAAATAGTCCGGGTCCGACACATCTGCGATGATGTAGCTCAGGTCCCCCTGTGGCAGGCGGTCCGTCATCTGTCCGGGCTCCACCAGCATGGGGTGGACGCTGTAATTCCGGGGGGCTTTGGAATAAGCCACCGCCGGGACCCCTTGCAGGAGCAACAGCTCCTTCAGAGCCACACAGCAGGCATAGGCATCGATGTCCTGATAGGTGGAGCCTGCGGTGATCACCGTCGTTCGACCCATGGGCCGTCCCTCAATGGATGTTCCGGGAATAGACATCGAACTTCATGCCATCCCGGTAGTCCTCGAATTCGCTGTAGTCCCGATCCGTATGGATCAGCACCGCGTGCTCCTTGATCTTCCGGTCCTCTTCGCTGGGCAGCTGCATATAGTCGCCGTAGAGCACCGTCAGAAGCTCGTCATAATGGGCCGATACCGGCACCTTCATATTTTCAAAATCCATCTCCACGGTCTCTGTGAGCCACTCTCTTTTGTAGATGCCCTTATGATACCGGGAGGTACAGGACAGGAAGGTATGGACGGTCCGGCTGTGGGGATACTTTTTCCCCATGGCGAAGCTGTGGAAGGGCTTCAGCGGCAGAAGCGCGCAACAGCCCATGAAAAATTTCTTCAGCCAGTTGTCCGTATCGTAGCCCCGCTTGAAGATCGTGTGGGCCAACGCCACACGGGAGGCATAGAACTGGAGCTTGCGGACCCATCCGGTATCCGATCCGTTGTCACAGGGGAAGATATCGATATAGATCCCCTGATGCATCTTTTTGTCCTTGGGGTGGAACTTCTCAAGATAAGTCGTGCCGTTCTTCCGGAGCTTGGAGAAATGCATGCCCCAATGCTCGGAGAACTCCCCCTGCACATAGAACTGCTCTCCCACTTCCCCGGGGGCTACCTGTAAAAAACGCTCATAATGGGGCCGGAGCATACAGACGTCCAGATCGTCATCCCAAGGGATGAACCCCTTGTGCCGCACCGCCCCGAGGGCCGTACCGCAGAACACCTGATACTGGATATCATACTTTTTGCAGATCCTGTCGAATTCCGTCAGCAGTTCCAGAAGGACCGCTCTGTGTTGCTCTATGGTCGTAGACATGGTGTGTCCTCCTGGCCTTCGATGGCATCGATGATCGTCCGGTAGGTCCGGCCGCGATGGAACTTCTCTTCCGCGCAGATCCGGGCATTGCGCCCCATGGTCTCCCTCAGCCCGGGATCGGTGAGCAGATCTAACAGCTTATCCGCCATATCCTGAGGATCCTGACACCGGCAGTTGAAGCCCATCTGCCGGTCCCGGACCAGATGCCGGTACTCCATGGCCTCCTGCGAATTCACCACCGGGATCCCGGCGGCGGCGTAGTCGCCGTGCTTGTTGATGATGCTCTGGGCGGCCCGCTTCTTGATCGGGTTCACCGCCATGTCGCACTGACACAGAAGGGCCACCATCTGAGGGTACGGCAGCTTCCCGGTGAACACCACGTCCACCTTCTTTTCGGCGGCATAGTCTTCGAACTCCTGCCGCAGAGGGCCGTCACCTGCCACCACGAACCGCAGCTTTGCGGCCTCCGGCAGGTCCCGGAGCAGATCCATGGCATCCATCACGGTCTTCAGGTCATAGCTGTAGCCCAAGGTGCCCACATAGCCCAGCCAGACCTCTCCCTCCTTCTTTTGGAGCGGAGACGGTTCCTGCCGGAACCGGTCGAACCGGTCCACATCGGTGCCTAAGAACACCGCGTCACCGGTGGTGCATTTCTCACTGACCTTCAGCGCCCGGTCCACATAGGTCTGGGACACGGCGCAGATCCGGTCCGCCGTCCGATAGACGGAATCCGCCTTGCGGCGCAGGGGATAGAACAGCAGATCGCTGAGCCCGGGCACATCCAGCACCATCTGGAAGGCCTCCGGCCACAGATCCTGGATATCGACCACGAATTTCACGCCGTTGTCCCGGGCATACCGGGCGGCCTCATAGGCAAAATCCAGCGAAGGCACGGCGCAGTAGATCACGTCGGGCTTTTTGGCGGTACGAAGCCACTTCCTCAGCTCTATGGACAGCCGGTAATGGCTCCGGAACCGGCTCAAAGAGATGTTCTTCCGGTATCCCGGCTCATGGAGCGCCGCCAGCGGGATCTGTTTATACTTCGTAACGCCGGTCACATGGCGCTTGGCGCTGTGGACGAAATCGGTGGTCACGATCCGCACGCTGTGCCCCCGCTCCACCAGCATATCCGCGATGGTGAAGAACCGGCTGTTATAAGTATTGGGCGCGGAGATATCATCCAGAAACTCCGCCGCGATCAGCACGTCCAACGCCATCACCTCCCTGACCGCAAAGATCCATCATCCAAAAAATCGGATATGTATCCATCATCTCAGCCTACATTATAGCACCCACCAACGCAAGTTGCAACCTTTATTATCCCCGACTCCCTTCCAAAAATGTCCTTTACAAAAACGAAAGACCGCCTCTCGGCAGACTGAGCAACCGATGTTTTTCGCT
>JAFNXT010000319.1 GCA_017378975.1 Oscillospiraceae bacterium | reverse complement strand
TGCGGAGACGTGGAAGACGGAGGGCAGCAGTTCGCCGGCGATCTTGTACATGTTGGGGATCATCAGCAGCAGACCCTGAGAAGCGGTGTAGGTGGTGGTCAGGGCACCGGCGGCCAGGGAGCCGTGGACGGTACCGGCGGCACCAGCCTCAGACTGCATCTCGACGACCTTGACGGTGTCACCGAAGATGTTCTTGCGGCCGGCAGCGGACCACTGGTCCACGTTGTCAGCCATGGGGCTGGAGGGGGTGATGGGGTAGATGCCAGCGACCTCGGTAAAGGCGTAGCTGACGTGGGCGGCGGCAGTGTTGCCGTCCATGGTCTTGAATTTTCTAGCCAAAATGAAATACCTCCTAAAGTATTCAAGTTTGTCGTGTCTATCATAGCACTTCCGACGGGTTTTGTAAAGCGTCAACCCAAGGATCCCCAAGAAAAAACTCATTTTTCTGATAATGGCAACGGTTGATTTTTCAGGATATGTAGTGTATAATGAACAAAAATCCATGACAGGAGGACATCGATGGCGTTTGAGATCTTCAGCCCCGGCCGGGAGGTCCGGGGCGTGCTGTTTGACATGGACGGCGTGGTATTGGATACGGAGAAGCTTTATGCCCGGTTCTGGCGTGAGGCCGCGGAGGAACAGGGGTTCTGCATGAGTTACGAGCAGGCTCTTGGTATGCGGAGCCTGAACAACGAGGCTGGGCAGGCACAACTGGAGCGGTATTTTGGGACCGGCGTGTCCCGGAAGCGGTTCCGCCAGATCCGGATCCGGCGGATGGACGAATACACGGAGCAGTATGGCGTGGAGGCGAAGCCCGGGATCTTTGAGCTGTTGACGTTTCTGGAGGAACGGGGGATCCCCAAGGCGATCACCACCTCTTCGCCGCCGGAGCGTGTGGAGAAGTATCTGAAGCCGCTGGGGCTTTACGACCGGTTCGACCGGATCTGCAGTGGCCATCAGGTGCCAAAGGGGAAGCCGGAGCCGGATATCTATCTGTACGGTGCCCAGTGCGTCGGGGTGGAGTCGGAGCATTGTATCGCGTTGGAGGATTCTTATACTGGGATCCTGTCGGCATCCCGTGCCGGGTGTATGCCGGTGATGGTACCGGATCTGGATCAGCCGGATGGGAAGACGAGGGCGCTTTTGTATGGGAAGGCGGACAGTCTTCTGGATGTGATCGGGATGATCGGGAGGCGTACAGAATGAAGAAGTTTAGAAATTGGATCCTTATGGCTTTGGTACTGTGTATGGTACTGTCTTGCGTTATTGGTCCGGCAAGTGCCATAGAAGATGAGACACGGGCAGATCTGTTTGACCGCCATGGATTCGAATACATACCGTATAACTATACGCCCGGCGGCATTGCGGACAAGTCCGAGCGTACCGCTGAGTTCGCATACAGCGATGCGATGCTGTTGGCGGATGCCAATGAGATGTCCATCGATCTTGTCAAGGCTTCTGTGGCGGTGGCGTTCACGGCTTATCAGAAGAAAAACGTGGACGCAGTGTTGGAGAAAATGGGCTTCGATGCGCTGGATAATTCGGGAGCCTATGATATCGTGAAAAATCTGACGATCGATGACAACGATCATGTGGCTTATACCATCGCCAGAAAGACCATCGAGCATGACGGGCAGACCTATGTGGCTTATTGTATCCCGGTGAAGGGTACCAGCGGTAACGCCGAATGGTTCAGTAATTTCAATTTGGGAGAGGAAGTTTCCGTCCATAAAGGCTTCATGACGGCCTCGAACCGTGTCTACGATGCCATGCGTAAGGCGTTCAGTGGGGACGGAGTGGATGCGGATCATCGGATCGTATGGATCACAGGCCACAGCCGGGGCGCTGCCTGTGCCAATATCATCGCCGGCTGGTTGGCCGCGGAGGAGTTCGCCCGGCGGGAACGTACGTTCGCCTATACCTATGCTTGTCCCAGTGTCAGCACGAAGGCGAACGAGACTCTGACCAATATCTACAACTTCAATAACATCGGTGATGTGGTGACCATGCTTCCGCTGACCAAGTCCGGCTGGGGCTACAAGCGCAACGGACAGACGATCATTTTGGATCTGGATCATGTGGACAATTTCAAACAGCGGTTCCGGACTGTGGCCAAGGAAGCTTATGTGGGGCAGTTGACCAATACGAATTATGAGGGGCTTCTTGGGAGTTGGCTGCCCGACAGGGACGATTATTTCGAGTTCCGCAATCAGCTGATCACACAGGTGGTGGCCTATGCCTTTGGCGGCAACACAGACTGTACTCTGGGGGAGTTTTTGAAACACCTTTGTGATATGACCTCGGGAGACATCGCAAAGAAGATCTCTGCCTGTCAAAGCATTCCGGACCTGATGGATCTGTCTGTATCTATGGGAGACATTTATGCAAGGCTCATCCGGAACGGGATGAAGTTTTATGAGGATACCAAGGCGATGTCGGAGGAAGACTTTCGGGGCTATGTCCAGAACAATGCAGGTGCGATCTCGGAGCTGGAAGAGGCCTCCGGTCTGGTGATCACCAGTGCCGCAGTGTTCCCTAAGGCGGTAGAGGTCTGTGAACAGTTGCAGGAGAAGGCTCTGGGCATCAAGAAAGTAGTGGATCTGGTGACCCAGCTTTTCATCGACAGCAATGGAGATCCCCTTCCGGCGTTCATGCAGGCCCATGATCATACCTGCTATATCACCTGGATCAATTCCATGTTCTATGGCTATCAGGGCTGGATGGGGAATAAGGTCATGACCGAAGCATATATCCCGGCTAATCATTCTGAGGTGGGAAAGGGATGCTTCAGTGGCTGTACCGGGTTGGAGGAAGTGGTAGTTGAGGATGGTGTGTATTATCTTGGCGATTCTTCCTTCAGTAACTGCACATCGCTCAAAAAAGTCGAGATACCTGTAGATATCGGGTGTAGCATCACCAGTTCACATCCTTTTGCGGGGACGTGTGGTGTCACAGAGGTTTTCTATACTCGCGGCAGAACGGGCGTGATGACGGACCGGACCGAAACGAATTCGTATTCTACAGACAAATACTATCAGTACACCTTGGAGTTTGCGAGCCGGGGGAGCCTGACGAAGGTGAGCTTCGATGAGGGGATCACCCATATCGGAAACTATGCGTTTTATCCCTACTACTACAACAATCCT
>JAFNXT010000318.1 GCA_017378975.1 Oscillospiraceae bacterium | reverse complement strand
CTCATAGGCACCTTCGGGCTCGATGGGCATGCCCAGGATCGTGGCGGATCGGGTCACGATCCTTGCCAGCTCCTCCGGGGTGTACAGCTCCAGCCGCAAAGACACGCCGAAGCGGTCCCGCAGAGGGGCGGAGAGCTGTCCGGCACGGGTGGTGGCACCCACCAGCGTGAATTTGGGCAGATCCAGCCGGATCGAATTGGCGGAGGGGCCTTTGCCCACGATGATGTCGATGGCGAAATCCTCCATGGCCGGATACAGGATCTCCTCCACCACCCGGTTCAGCCGGTGGATCTCATCGATGAAGAGGATGTCTCCGGGGTTCAGATTGGTCAGCAGAGCCGCCAGATCGCCGGGTTTTTCGATGGCAGGGCCGGAGGTGATCCGGATGCCGGCACCCATCTCGTTGGCGATCACACCGGCCAGCGTGGTCTTGCCAAGGCCCGGAGGGCCATACAGAAGGGTATGGTCCAGAGGCTCTCCACGGCGACGGGCCGCCTCGATATAGACCGACAGGTTGCCCTTGGCCTTCTCCTGTCCGGTATAGTCGGACAGAAGCTTTGGCCGCAGACCGATCTCCCCGGCATCCTGGGGGGCATAGACCGGACTGATCAGGGGCGTGTCCATCTCCTGAGAAAATTCTAAGCTCATGTAAAGTCTCCTAATCGTACGGGTGTAGGGGCGAGCATTGCTCGTCCGTTCCCTCGTCAATAAAAAAGCAGTCTTCCTTCCATCGGATCGGGTTATATTCGATGTATTCCCAGATCTTCAGATAGTCCCTTTCATTACGGATCACATGGTCGTGGAACAGCTTTTGCCAAATAGGCCAGCCGATCCTCTTGGTCACGATCCCCTTCATCTGCTGGATCACCTGGGATATGGTCGGGGCATCCAACGCCTGCCCGTCCGGGTCTGTGTCGATCCGGAGGAGCAGGTGGATGTGGTTCGGCATGACGGTGTAGTTTTCCAAAAGGACCGCAGGGTAATGGGCGGGGATCTGGCGGATGGCCTGATCAACGATATGACCGTATGGGGAGAGCCGGACTGCGGCAGGACGAGCGATGCTCGCCCCTACGTCCTCCCAGAGGAGGCTTTTGCGATCTTTGGTACAGATCGTGATGAAATACGCGCCTGCGGTGCTGTAGTCGTAGTCCTTCAGACGATTGGGCTTGCGTCTTGGCTGTTCCATAGGGTCAGCCCTTCATGACCATGGCCCGGAGGGCGTGGCGGATCAGGGCTTCGGTGGTGGCGGTGGGGTCGGCACCCTTCAGGGCGGCGGCGATCTCGGTGCTGGAATAGCCCAGCTCCTGCAGGGCCGCTGTGGCCATGGCGAGGTTCCCACCCTGCTGGACCTGAGCGGTGGGTGTGGGGCCGGAGAAGTCCAGGGCGGTGTCACCGCCGCCGATCTTGTCCTTCAGCTCCAGGATGATCCGCTGGGCCAGCTTCTTGCCCACGCCCTGGGCGGCCATGAGGGACTTTTCGTCCCCGGTCATGACGGCCAGCGTGAAGCTCTGGGGACCGCCGGAGAGGATCGCCATGGCGGCCTTGGGGCCCACGCCGTTGACGGTGGTCAGTAGTTGGAAGCAACGCTGTTCCTCCCGGTCGATGAAGCCGTAGAGGTCGAAGGCGTCCTCACGGATGGATTCGGTGATATAGAGCCGGGCAGGTTTGTCCAGCTTCAGCTGTCCGGCGGTATACGCCGTCACCCGACAGCCATAGCCCACGCCGCCGCAGTCGATCACGGCCAGGCCGGGCTCAAGGACCGTCACCGGTCCGGAAACGTAGTATAACATGGTCAGTCCCCTAACGCGTTGTTTTTAGATATGAGATATCTCGTATCTCATATCTCGTATCTCGTATCTTTCGGATGGCGTGCCAGCAGGGAGGTGGCGGAGCGGGCGTGGCAGAGGGCGATGGCGATCGCGTCTGCCGCGTCGTCGGGCTTGGGCATGGCATCCAGACGCAGGAGCCGACGGGTCATATCCATGACCTGATGCTTGGTGGCGTTACCGTAGCCCACCACCGCCTGCTTCACCTGACTGGGCTTGTAAGCGAAGGCTTCCAGTCCGGCCTGACGGACCGCCAGCAGGATCACGCCGCGGCTTTGGGCCACGCCGATGCCGGTGGTGACGTTTTGCCCGAAGAACAGCTCTTCGATCGCCACCACGTCGGGCTTCGCCAGCGCCAGAAGCTGACGCATATCCTCGTACACGATCTCAAGTCTCGCGGAGAAGTCCATGCCCGGCGGTGTGGTGATGGCACCGCACCGCAGGAGCCGGAACTGGCCCCGTTCTGCCTGCACCACGCCGAAGCCGGTGGTGCCGTAGCCCGGATCGATGCCAAGGATCACCATAGCATACCACCGCTGGCGATCTGCCAATAATACAGGATGATGCAGATGATCATGATCACCAGTCCTGCCCGGGCCGCCCAGACCTGCCACTTGGGCCGGGGGACGTAGACGGGCTTCTCGTTTTCGAATGTATCGTTCTTTTCTTCCATGTCGATGCACCTCATCTATCATCATATCACATGATGGGCGGTTCTCCAAGATGATTTTGCGGAAAATTTGCGGTGGGGGACCCCCTCAGTCACGGCTCACGCCGTGACAGTGCTCTGCGGAGCACCCGGTCGCGGCTCTGCCAGTCCACCGGACTGGCATTCACTGCCGCGACTGCGCTTCGCTTACCCCCGGAGGGGGAGCCAAGGCCCCTGCGGGGCACCCCCTCAGTCACGGCTCGCGCCGTGCCAGCTCCCCCGGAGGGGGAGCCGAGATCCCTGCAGGGCGGTCACCTCAGGGAGCCTCTTGACGGGACGGGGTTTGGTTGGTATGATGCAGGAAAATGGTTTGGAGGT
>JAFNXT010000317.1 GCA_017378975.1 Oscillospiraceae bacterium | reverse complement strand
GGTGAAGAACTGGTCAAGCAATGTGCAGAAGCAGGCATTACCGTGTGCGCGATCCCCGGTCCTTGCGCCGTGATCACTGCATTGAGCATCTCCGGCCAAAGCACCGGCAGATTCTGCTTTGAAGGCTTCTTGTCTACAGCGAAAAAGAGCCGTAAAGAGCACCTGGAAAGTCTTGTGACGGAAACCCGGACAATGATCTTCTACGAGGCGCCCCACAAGCTTCTGACAACTCTGGAGGATATGGCATCCGTATTCGGAGCGGATCGCTCTATCAGCCTCTGCCGGGAGCTGACCAAGCTCCACGAGGAAGTGGTCCGCACCACTCTGGGCGAAGCCATCGAGAAATATACCGCCCAGCCCCCCAAGGGAGAATTCGTGCTGGTACTGGCTGGCGCTCCGGAACAGCCCAAGGAAGTAGCCACCACCGCCGACGCGGTGACCCGATTGAAGGAACTGATGGCCTCCGGCATCAGCCGCAAAGACGCGATCCGCCAGACCGCCAAGGAACTGGACCTGCCCAAAAACGAAGTCTACGACGCCGCCCTCACCATCGAATGACCTCAGGCTCCCCTCGAGGGGAGCTGTCGCCGCAGGCGACTGAGGGGTGTCCCAACGACCTCCCCCTCCCATCCACGAAGCGTATCCCCCAAATAACGAATGTCGTCCTGAGCGCAGGGCGAAGCCCGAAGTCGAAGGACCTACGCAGATACAACGATCGTACTGCGTAGGTCCTTCGACACGCTTCGCCCCTCAGGACGACATTGTTTTTTGCACCTTCCCGGTCCCATACCGCTCCACCACCAACGCCAGCAAGCACCCCACGCCATAGCAGAGGATGTCCCGCCAGTCGAAGCTGGTGCCAACGATGATACCAAGCAGTGTCCCTTCCAACTGGGGCTTCGGTATCAACTGGAAGAATTCCACCGCCACGCTGAAGAGGAAGATCCACGCCCCCAGCCACTTCCATCCCTCCGGCTTGAAACACCGGCAGATGGCGTACAGCAGGACCGTCACCAGCACGTCTCCAAAAAAGGGCCGTATGAACCGGTCATGCACGAAGGCACCGATCAGCACCTCCACCGTCAGCAGGAACAGGGTCCAGTTCACCCAGATCAGACGTTTCCTCATTCCTGCCCCAGCTTCCACAGATACCACTCCGGATAGTTCCATTCCCGCAGATCCAGCGGCTCCCGATCCATCCACTTGGCTCTGTTCACGATCGCCCGCGCACGCATGGCGACCATGGGATCGTCATCGTCCAGAAGCTTCTGCGCGAAGGGGATCGCCACATTGCCCTGAAGGTCCAGATATTCCATATCGATCGTCTCCAGCTTCCCGGACTGATAGGCGGAAACGTTGTAAGACGCTACCACCGTATCCACATCCGCCCAGAAGACCACCGCACCGATCAGCAGACCCATCACCATGATCACCTTCATATAGGGCATCTTGGGAGCGAACAGCCAGACCATCACCGCCACGGTACTCAGACCGAAGAACACCGTGATCACCTCGGTCAGCACCCGGAGCCGGGTCAGACCGTACCCATCGATGTACAAGATCATCTTGGCGCTGGAAGCCACCACGAAGAACACAGTCATCAGACCGATCCACAGGCACAAGATCCGGGTGGACAGCGGCGCTTTCCCATCCTTCTTCCGGACCAGCCCCACCGCCAGAGCGATCACGCCCAGATCGATCATACACAGGAGCGTCATCTCGAAGAAGCCCCGACGGGCATACTCCGCCAACGTGAACTCCTCCGGCAGGATCCCGGAAAAGCCACCCACGAAGTAGGCCAACTGGCTGAACAGATACACCAGATATACGAAGCTCATGAGCACCAGCACCGTATCCACCGTCAGCCGCTCCATGCCCCGAAGTTCCTTCCGGGCCAAAGGCTCCTTGGGACTGTGCTTCAAGGCCACGCCCCGGGCATAGATCACGATCACCGCGAAGACACCGAACATCAGCGTCCCCAACAGCTCCCGCAGATCCATCTCCGGCAGTTGATCCAACAGCCCATCGAAGGCCGCGTCTGCGGACACCAGCAACGGCACCACCACCATCAGCAAAGGTCCCGCCAGAAGCAGACCCACGAACACCGCGCCGCCCCTCCGGGCACCGGCACCGCCCTGCTTGACGCTTTGTCTGGCCCCACGAAGGGCAGGACCCGACCGTCCCACGCCCATGACCCAAAGGCTCCGGGGCGCATCCAGAAGCGAAGCCGCCCCACCGGGTGCCCGACGGGCCTGTCCTGCCAGCAGGCAGAGCCCCAGATCCACCGACACCGTCAGGAAGCACAGCATCATGAACTTCACGAACCCATCATCGGACCGGGCAAATCCTGCCGTGATCACCAGACTCAGGCCCAAAAGGGTGCCACTGTACCCATCGAGCCTGCACCCCGACCAGACCAGATACCCGGCCGAGGACAGGATGCATCCACACATCGCCAACGCGAATCCCAGCGAAAACCCATAGAACAGGACGCTGTTGACCATCAGCAATCCGAAGACCACCGCAAAGAAACCGAATACCAGTTCCTTCTTGCCGGTATAGAACATCATAGGCTCCTGCGGCTGCTGCCAGCCACCGTCCCAGGTCTGAAAAGGTGTGTTATTTTCCATGATACGCTCCCTCCTGATCGTCTGTATATCGTAACAGATCTCCGGGCTGGCACCCCAGCTCCCGGCAGATCGCGTCCAAAGTGGCCAGCCGGACCGCCTTGGCCTTGCCTGTTTTCAGGATCGACAGGTTCGCCTGCGTGATCCCGATCCTCTGTGCCAGCTCCAGAGAGGTCATCTTCCGTTTCGCCAGCATCACATCCAGATCCACTATGATCGCCATAGCATCACCTCAGATCGTCAGGTCGTTCTCTTCCCGGAGCGTCACCGCGGCGTCCATCACATGGCCCACCACATCGACCACCAAAAAGAGGAACCCCATGATCACCGCCAGAAACACCAGCGGCAGATAAGCGAAACAGGTGAGCCCCGTGATCACGCCCACCAGAGCGCAACACCATTGGATCTGCCGGATCGCCCGAACGTTCTGCCGGACGAAGACCTCGCCCCGCAAGATCCGCCGCAGGATCCCATCCAGCCCCCACAGAGCCCAGCCGATCACCACCGTACAGCAATAGAACGCCACCGTGATCACCGTCTGATCCCACTTCGTCAAAAACCGGAACCCTGCATACCATTGCAAGATCGCAGGCAGGAAAAAGACGAGCCCCACCAACGCCACCCCAACGATCCGTCCGACCCATAAGGTGCCCTTGCATGCCATTTTTTCTTTACTCAAAGGAAAACACCTCCTGTTGAGGAAACTATACCACCCGGATTATCGTTTGTCAATAATTTATTTTCGCTTTCCGATATCTCTCATATTAGATGGCCTTGTCACCTCGACATTTTCCCCCACAGACCAACGGTCCGTAGGGCGGGGGCTCGCCCCCGCCGCTGTTTTTCGCCTTGCGAAAAACAGATCGCCCACTCCGTGGGCGATATCAGACTGTCGAAAACCTTCAG
>JAFNXT010000316.1 GCA_017378975.1 Oscillospiraceae bacterium | reverse complement strand
TATTTCTTAAATGCGGCTCCGCTAAATTTGGAGGGTGCAGACGGTTCACCGTGCAGAGCGGTGTTGATAGACACTGAGAGATAAATTCTAATTTGATAATTCCGATTTGTTGAACAATTAGATAAATTCCAATTTGTCTAATTGGTCGAAATCACACATGTAGGGACACCGCTCCTGCGGTGTCCGCGGACACCCGGGGACGGGTGTCCCTACGGTCATTTTTTCAAATCCCAATTTAACGGATCGATAAAAGCCGCTGCCCATTACCGGGGCGGCGGCTTTGTTGTGATGCTTCGGCGCAGTGGCATTCTAGGCGCAAGGAAAAAACTTGCTTTTTTTGTACGATACGCGTACAATACTGTCAGACGAACTTGAATTTGACGAAGAGGTGGTGAGGAGAATGGATGAGTTAAAAAGCATAATTGCATTAATTTATTTTGCAATCGTTTTGTTTGATGTACTAATTGTATCTGATGCTCGTCGGCTACTTTTAGATTTTCTGATTGGTCAAAGAAATCGAAAAAATGCAAGAAAGATACACTCAGAACAATCGTTTAAGAACAAAATACATATGGGATATATTCAGCCTATGTTAAAGAAAAATAAAGCAGCTTTTAGGAAGTACCATATACTGTATTTGGCTATTATTTATTCTTTAATACCACAGTATATTGTTGTATGTTTGTTTCATCTTTTTATCCCAAGCATTATTTTGTATGTAGTTGGTACTCTTTTATTGATTCGTATCCTTCTGGCGATTTTTTATCGTCTGGAACTTGGTTCTAACAGAATGTCCGTATATGCTCAAAAGTAGTTAGACAAATTCCAATTTGTCTAATTGGTCGAGATCACACATGTAGGGACACCGCTCCTGCGGTGTCCGCGGACACCCGGGGACGGGTGTCCCTACGGTCATTATTTCAAATCCCAATTTGCCTAATTGGTCGAAATCACACATGTAGGGACACCGCTCCTGCGGTGTCCAAGGACACCCGGGGACGGGTGTCCCTACTGTATCATTATCATGTGGTATCCTGATGGGGGACCACGGGAAGGATGGTGCGTCATGGCACAGAAGGTCGAAAGGCCCGATGGGAAGCGGGTCAGGGAGCTGATCGGGGCGGTCCAGCGGGTGGATCAGCGGTTTGGAGAAGTGGTCTCTTCGGAGCCTGTGCAGCGGAAGGCGGCCCAGACGGCGGCGCAGGCGTTGTTTCAGGACCGGCTGAAGGCGGCGCTGGAGCAGATGGATGTGGAGCACATCAACAAGGGCAAACAGGGGATCCGGGTCTCTCTGCTGAGAGAGGCCGGTATCACCAACGTATATCAGGTGTCCCAGATGTCCTATCAGCGTCTTTGCGCCATCGAGGGGCTGGGAGACCGGTCTGCGGATAAGATCCGGGATACGGTGAAGGGGATCGTACAGAATACCCGACAGAACCTCCGGGTGCGGATCCGGGTGGAGGATCCCGGGAAGGTGGATGACGGCCTGGTCCGGTCCTTATATGTGATGATCCATATGGAGCCTTTGCGGAAGGCGGCTGCGGCGCTGTATCAGGCCCATCATGGCCCGGTCCAGAAGGAGATCCCGCTGGCAAAAGAGGGCACCGGGGCCATTGGCTGGGTGTTCAAGTCCAAGGGGAAGAAGGAGCAGATCTGTCAGGCGGTGGCTTCTCTGGAAGCCCGGATGGCCGGGCCCTTCGGTGACGGGGCGTTGCTGGGGCAGGTGCAGAAGGTAGAGCAGGCAGATACCGCCACCTGCTGGAAGGACTATATCAGCGATGCTTCCCGGTACTATGCCCAACTGGAGCAGTTGGGGCTGGACTGGAAGAAGGAAGAAGGCACCCCCGGCGGTCTGCCGGAGCAGTTGGTGGCAGAGGTGGAAAAGCAGGCCCTGGATCTGGCCGGGCTCAAGGCCACCCTTCGAAGCTATCAGACCTTCGGCGCCAAGTACATCGTCCATCAGAAGCAGTCCCTGCTGGGTGACGAGATGGGTCTTGGCAAGACGATCCAGGCGATCGCATCCATGGTGGCCCTGAAGGCCGAAGGAAAGACCCATTTCATGGTGGTCTGTCCTGCCAGCGTGCTGGTGAACTGGTGCCGTGAGGTGGCGAAGTTCTCGGAGATGGAGGTCACCAAGGTCCATGGCAACGACGAAGAAGCGCTTCTGCACTGGCGGATGAACGGCGATGTGGCGGTGACCACCTTCGAGTCCATCAGCCGGTTCACGTTGCCTGAGAAGTTCCCGATCTCCATGGTGGTGGTGGACGAGGCTCATTATGTGAAGAATCCCGAAACGATCCGGACCAAGGCTCTGCTGAAGCTGTTGGCGAAGACGGATCGGGCCCTGTTCATGTCCGGTACCCCTCTGGAGAACCGGGTGGAGGAGATGCAGTTTTTGGTGAGCTGTCTCCAGCCGAAGCTGGCGGAGGATGTGAAGAGCGTCATGTTCCTTGCTACGGCGGAGCAGTTCCGGCAGCAGTTGGCGCCGGTGTACCTGCGGCGGACCCGTGATGATGTATTGCAGGAGCTCCCGGAGCTGATCGAGAAGGAGCAGTGGTGTACCCTTGGGACCAAGGAGCAGGCGCTGTATCGGGAGGCGGTGCTTTCCGGTAACTTCATGGCGATCCGGCAGGTGAGCTGGCAGGTGGAGGATCTGAAGGATTCTTCCAAGGCCATGCGGCTTCTGGAGCTGTGCGATCAGGCCAGGGAGCAGGGGCGGAAGGTGATCGTGTTCTCCTATTTCCGCAATACGATCGGGAAGGTGTTGGAACTGCTGGGAGACCGGTGCGTGGAGCCCGTGACCGGCGACATCGATCCTGCCCGGCGGCAGGAGATCGTGGATGAGTTCACCGCCGCCGGTGACGGGGCGGTGCTGGTCAGTCAGGTCACGGCCGGCGGCACGGGTCTGAACATCCAGAGCGCCAGCGTGATCATCTTCTGTGAGCCCCAGATCAAGCCTTCGATCGAGAATCAGGCCATCGCCCGTGCTTACCGCATGGGACAGGTCCGGGATGTGCTGGTCTACCGTCTGCTGGCGGATGAGACCATCGATGAACGGATGCTTCAGATCCTGAAGGTGAAGCAGGAGCAGTTCGATAACTTTGCCGACCAGTCGGCGGTGGGTGAGGAATCCCTGAAGCCCAGCGAGCAGGACTGGATCAAGAAAATGGTGGAGGAAGAGAAGAAGCGGCTCATGGGAGAGGGAGAGGCGTAAGGCAGGTTTGGACTCCCTCCGCCCCGTCGCTTCGCTCGGGGCACCTCCCTCATAAATGAGGGAGGCAGGACCATACGGGAAGGTATGATGAAAGGGAGTGTTGCAAAATGATGCATCACTCCCTTTTGATATTGTATGACGGCATGCGACGTAGGGGCGACCATCGGTCGTCCGCCTCTGATCCGACCGGATCAGAGGCATTATCGTCAAATAACCTGTATTTCGCCTTCGGCGATGTGCTCATGCATCGCATGAGCACCGGACGAGCGATGCTCGCCCCTACGATGCCGCATTATGCAACACGCCCTTTTTGAAGTGATAAGTGATAGTGAAGAATGAAAAGTGGAGGTATCGCTTCGCGATGGATAGGATAGAAACTTTGCTCCTGCAAGCCAACGAACCGGATACTGCGAAGATCGCCGCCGATATCATCAAAAACGGTGGTCTGGTGGCGATCCCCACGGAGACCGTCTACGGTCTTGGGGCCAATGGGCTGGACGAGGAGGCCGTGGCCAAGATCTTCATCGCCAAGGGCCGCCCTCAGGACAACCCCCTGATCCTCCATATCTCCGGCCCGGAGCAGATCGAGCTGTTCTGCCATCACATCCCCCAGAAGGCCTACGATCTGGCGGAAGCCTTCTGGCCCGGCCCTCTGACGATCGTGCTCCCGGCCAAGGACTGCGTCCCCAAGCGTACCACCGGTGGGCTCTCCACCGTGGCAGTCCGGTGTCCGGATCATGACACCGCAAGGGCGATCATCGCCTTGTCCGGGGTCCCCATCGCCGCCCCCAGTGCCAACATCTCCGGCAAGCCCTCCACCACCACCGCCCAGCACGTGCTCCACGACCACGACGGCAAGATCGACGCGATCGTGGACGGCGGCCCCTGTCGGGTGGGCGTGGAGTCCACCATCGTGGACCTGACGGAAGAGCGTCCCCGGCTCCTGCGCCCCGGCGGCATCGGTCCCGAAGCGCTGATCGCCGTGCTGGGAGACCTGATCGTGGACAAGGCCGTCACCTCCCAGATCGACAAGGACGAGGTAGTGAAGGCCCCCGGCATGAAATACCGCCATTACGCGCCACAGGAGCCGGTGGTGATCGTCTCCGGCAGTCGGGAGAAGGCGGCCCGGTATATCCGCCGCCACTTCCAGCCGGGAGACCGGGTGCTGTGCTTCGAGGAAGAACTGCCCCTGTATGAGGGCTGTGATCCTTTGTCCTACGGTCAGGAAGCGGACGTGAACACCCTGTCTGCCGGACTCTTCGCCGCTCTGCGGACGCTGGACGATCCGGCGATCCATCAGGTCTACGCCCGTTGCCCCGTGGGCGGCGGTGTGGCCTATGCGGTGCAGAACCGGCTGAAGAAGGCCGCCGCCTTCCACATCGTGGACGCGGAGGAGGAAGTATGATCATCGGCATCACCGGCGGCACCGGCTGTGGCAAGACCACCCTGCTGACGGAGCTTCAAAAGCTCGGAGCTGTGGTGATCGACTGCGATGCCCTCTACCATCGTCTGCTGGCCACGGATCCTTCCCTCACCGCCGCCATCGGGGCCCGGTTCCCCGGCACCGTGGAGGAGGGCATCCTCCAGCGGAAGAAGCTGGGGAAGCTGGTGTTCTCCGACCCGGAGGCCCTCCGGGACCTGAATACCATCACCCATGCCGCCATCAAGGACGCGGTGTTATGTGAACTTTCCTGCCAGCCTCCGCTGGCGGCGATCGATGCGGTGGCCCTCTTCGAAAGCAGTCTGGACAAACTATGCGATGTGACCGTGGCCGTCACCGCTCCCACCGGGGACCGGATCGCCCGGCTCATGGCCCGGGACGGCATCACCGCCGACTACGCCCGTGCCCGGATCACCGCCCAGCCCTCCGCCCAATGGTTCCGTGAAAAATGCGACTATGTTCTGGAAAACACCGGGGACCTCCCCACTTTCCAAAGGGAATGCCTTGCATTTTTCCGCTGTTTGGGTATAATGAAATAAACGGCCATGTAGGGCGGGGGGCTTGCCCCCGCCGCCGCTGATCGTTTGCGGTCAGCGGTAAAAGGACCGGCTTATCTTTATCCAACTACTACACGATAGGAGGAACCCATCATGACCAACGAAGAACTCCGCGAGTCCCTTCTCATGTCCCCCAAGAACGGCTATGCCGTCCTGACGGATGCCCAGCGGGCTGAGATGGAGGACTACTGCAAGCGCTATATGACCTTCATGGACCTTTGCAAGACCGAGCGGGAAGCCACCGCCTGGGCCGTGGCCACCGCCGAAGCCAATGGCTTCAAGGCCCTGACCCCCGGCATGGAACTGAAGGCCGGCGACAAGGTCTACTATGACAACCGTGGCAAGAGCATCCTGCTGGCGGTGATCGGCTCCGAGCCCCTGTCCGAAGGTGCCAACATCTGCGCCGCCCATGTGGACTCCCCCCGGCTGGACGTGAAGCCCAATCCTCTGTATGAGGACGGCGAGATCGCCTACCTGAAGACCCACTACTACGGCGGCATCAAGAAGTACCAGTGGCCCACCATCCCTCTGGCGATCCACGGTGTCATCTGCCGCAAGGACGGCTCCAGCGTCACCGTGACCATCGGTGAGGACGATACCGATCCCGTGCTGATGGTCAGCGACCTGCTGCCCCATCTGGCCGCCGACCAGATGAAGAAGACGCTGGCCGAAGGCATCGTGGGCGAGCAGCTCAACGTGATCATGGGCACCGCTCCCCTGACCGGCGAAGGCACGGATCTGGTCAAGCTCAACATCATGAAGCTGCTGAACGAAAAGTACGGCATCATCGAGTCCGACTTCCTGTCCGCGGAGCTGTGCATCGTCCCCGCCGGCAAGTGCCGTGAGGTGGGTCTGGACCGGAGCCTGATCGGCGCTTACGGCCACGATGACCGTGTCTGCGCCTTCGCTGAGATCGAGCCTCTGCTGACCATGGACACCCCCACCCACACCGCCGTGTGCATCCTGGCGGATAAGGAAGAGATCGGCTCCGTGGGCATCTCCGGCATGAAGAGCAAGGTCTTCGAGTACTTCATGGAGATCCTGTGCGACAGCCAGAACGTGAAGCTCTCCCAGTGCTTCGCCAACTCCTTCTGCCTGTCCGCCGACGTGTCCAACGCTTACGACCCCAACTTCCCCGAGGTCCACGACCGCCGGAACAACTCCATACTCAACTACGGCGTGGCCATCTGCAAGTATACCGGCTCCCGTGGCAAGGGCGGCGCTTCCGACGCTTCCGCCGAGGCCATGAGCCATGTCCGCACCACGCTGGAGAACGCCGGTGTCCTGTGGCAGATCGCCACGCTGGGCAAGGTGGATCAGGGCGGCGGCGGCACCGTGGCGGCCTACATGGCTGACCGCAACATCGTCACCGTAGACGCCGGCGTGCCGGTGCTGAGCATGCACGCTCCCATCGAACTGGTCAGCAAGCTGGACTGCTACATGACCATGCTGGCCTGCAAGGCGATCTATCTGGCATAATTCCTGTCGACCGTAGGGCGGGGGCTTGCCCCCGCCGCGATTGACTGCCATTCGTGCGCTTGCTCCGCAAACGCACCGGCAGGGGCAAGCCCCTGCCCTACCCATAACTATACATTAGGAGGAACCATCATGGAGAATACCCCCATCAACAACGAGGAAGAGCAGGAGCTGCTGACCCTCACCGACGAGAATGGCAACGAGACCACCTTCGAGTATCTGGACGTGATCGAGTACGAAGGCAAGGAGTACCTGCTCCTGCTGCCCACCGACGAGAGCGGTGAGATCGTGATCCTGGAGATCGAGCCCGTGGACGAGGAGAACGAGAACTACCTCTCCGTCACCGACGAGGACCTGCTGAATGCGGTCTACGCCATCTTCAAGGAGAAGTACAAGGACATCCTGACCTTCGAGGATTGATGAAAAGGGAGTGTTGCAAAATAACGCAACACTCCCTTTTTGATATCGCAGGTCGTTCCCCGACGTAGGGGCGACCATCGGTCGTCCGCCTCTGATCCAGTCGGATCAGAGGCTTTTTCATAAAACGACCCGCATTTCGCCTTCGGCGAGGTGCTCATGCGCTCCATGAGGACCGGACGAGCGATGCTCGCCCCTACGACGAAACATATGGTCATTCCAGCTCGAACGCGCCGGTGTACAGTTGGAAATAGGTGCCCTTCTGGGCGATCAGGTCCTCGTGGGTGCCACGCTCGATGATGCGTCCCTTTTCCAGCACCATGATGCAGTCGGCATCCCGGACGGTGCTGAGTCGGTGGGCGATCACGAAGGTGGTCCGGCCGTCCATCAGAGCGTCCATCCCCTTCTGGACCAACGCCTCGGTACGGGTGTCGATCGAGGAGGTGGCCTCGTCCAGTATCATCACCGGGGGATCGGCCACCGCCGCCCGGGCGATCGCGATCAACTGACGCTGTCCCTGAGACAGGCTGGCACCGTTGCCCGTCAGCTCCGTGTCATACCCCTTGGGCAGACGGACGATGAAATCGTGGGCGTTGGCCAGCTTCGCCGCCCGGATGCAATCCTCGTCGGTGGCATCGAGCCGCCCGTAACGGATGTTGTCCATGACCGTGCCGGTGAAGAGGTTGGTCTCCTGAAGCACCACGCCCAGAGAGCGGCGCAGGTCGGCCTTACGGATCTTGTTGATGTTGATGCCGTCATAGCGGATCTTGCCGTCGGCGATATCGTAGAACCGGTTGATGAGGTTCGTGATCGTGGTCTTACCGGCACCGGTGGCTCCCACGAAGGCGATCTTCTGACCCGGATGGGCGTAGAGGGTCACATCAAAGAGCACCTGCTTCTCCGGCACATAGGCGAAATCCACCTTCTCCATGACGATGTCGCCCTTCAGCTCCGTATAGGTCAGCGTACCATCCCCGTGGGGGTGCTTCCACGCCCAATGTCCCGTGCGCTCCGGGCACTCGGTGATCGTGCCGTCCTCAGCGATCCGGGCGTTCACCAGCGTCACATAGCCCTGATCTGCCTCCGGCTCCTGATCCATCAGGTCGAAGACCCGCTCCGCGCCGGCCAGCGCCATGACGATGGCGTTGATCTGGTTGGAGATCTGGTTGATCGGCATATTGAAGGTCCGGGAGAGCATCATAAAAGCCATCAGGTCACCCAGACTCAGCAGCCGTCCTTCGGAGGACACCACCACGATACCGCCCACGATCGCCAGCACGGCGTATTGCAGGTAGCCCAGATTGTTGTTGATGGGGCCCATGATGTTGGCGAACTTACCGGCCTTGAAGGCATTGTCACAGAGGGTGTCATTGAGCCGGTCGAACTGCTCCTTGCAGACCTGCTCGTGGCTGAAGACCTTGACCACCTTCTGGCCCGTGATCATCTCCTCCACGTAGCCGTTGAGGGCGCCCAGAGACTTCTGCTGACCGATGAAATACTTACCGGACTTCCCTGCCAGCGTCTTGGACACCAGCACCGTGGCAGAGGCGGTGAAGAGCATCACCAGCGTCAGGATCCAGGAGGTCCGCACCATGGCAACGAACACCACCACCAGCGTCACCAGCGAAGAGGCCGTCTGGGGGATGGATTGGGAGATCATCTGCCGCAGGGTATCGATGTCGCTGGTATACCGGGACATGATGTCACCGGCGGTGTTGGAATCGAAATAGCGCAGGGGCAGGGTCTGCATCCGGGTGAACATGGTGTCCCGGATCGACTTCTGGGTACCCTGCCCCACCTTCACCATCAGGAAGCTGAACAGGAAAGAGCCCACCATACCGGCAAGGAAGATCCCGGCGATCTGCACCAGGAACCGGAACACCGGCTGGAAATCGTCAGAGCCGCTGGCCACCATGGGCAGGATATACTCATCCACCAGCGTACCAAGGGACTGACTGCCCATGGTCTGGGCGTAGGAGGAAGCCACGATGCAGATCAAAACGATGATCAGCACCGGGATATGGGGCTTCAGATAACTCAGGAGCCGCAGGAGGGTCTTTTTCGGGTCCTTGGCCATACGGCCGTCACCACTCATCTTCACAGGAGGCATTATTCTTCCCCTCCCTTCCGCTGAGACTGATAGACCTCACGGTAGATGTGGGAGGTCTGAAGCAATTCTTCATGGGTACCGGCGGCATGGATCTGTCCGCCGTCCATCACCACGATCAGGTCCGCCTCCTGCACGGAAGCCACCCGCTGGGCGATGATGAGCTTGGTGGTGCCGGGGATCTCCTCCCGGAAGGCCTGACGGATCAGTGCGTCGGTCCGGGTATCCACGGCGGAGGTGGAATCGTCCAGGATCAGGATTTTGGGCTTCTTCAGCAGGGCACGGGCGATACACAGCCGCTGACGCTGACCGCCGGAGACGTTGGTGCCTCCCTGCTCGATGTAAGTATCATAGCCGTCCGGGAAGCTCTCGATGAACTCGTGGGCGCAGGCCAGCTTACAGGCATGGATCAGCTCCTCGTCGGTGGCGTTGGGATCGCCCCAGCGCAGGTTCTCCCGGATCGTGCCGGAGAACAGCACGTTCTTCTGCAGGACCACAGCCACCTGATCCCGGAGGGCCTGCAGGTCGTACTGCCGCACATCCACGCCGCCTACCTTCAAGACGCCCTCGGACACATCATAGAGCCGGGGGATCAGCTGGACCAGCGTGGTCTTACTGGAGCCGGTGCCGCCCAGGATGCCCACGGTGGCACCGGAGGGGATGTGGAGGTCCACTTCCTTCAGCGCCCGGTGCTGGGCGGTGGCGGAGTAGCGGAAGGACACGTTCTCAAAATCGATGGAACCGTCCGCCACCTCGGTGAGGGCATCTTCCGGATAGCACAGGTCCGGCTGCTCCTCCAGGATCTCATAGCAACGCCGCATGGGGGCACGGCTCATGGTCATCATGACGAAGACCATGGACATGCTCATGAGGCCCATGAGGATCTGGGTGGTGTAGGTGAACATAGAGCTGAGCTGACCGGTGGTCAGACCCACAGCGGCGTCGTTGCCGGAGGCCACCACCATCTGGGCGCCCACCCAGCTGATCGACAGCATACAGCTATAAACGCACAGCTTCATGATCGGATCGTTCAGTGCCAGGATCTTCTCGGCCTTGCAGAAGTCCTTGAAGATGGCACCGGAGATCTCGGTAAACTTTTCCGTCTCCCGGCCTTCCCGGACGAAGCTCTTGACCACCCGGATGCCCCGGACGTTCTCCTGCACCACGTTGTTGAGCCTGTCGTAGGTCTTGAACACCCGGTCGAAGATCTTGAACACCACCGGCACCAGCGCCACCAGCGCCAGCACCAGCACGGGGATCGCCACCATATAGATGGTGGACAGACGGGTGGAGATCCGCAGAGCCATGACCAGCGCCATCACCAGCATCATGGTGCATCGGATGGTCATACGGATCATCATCTGGAAGGTCATCTGCAGGTTCGCCACGTCCGAGGTCAGTCTCGTGACGATGGACGAGGACGAGAATTTGTCGATATTGGAGAAGCTGAAGCTCTGGACATGATGATACATATCATGCCGCAGATTTTTGGCGAAGCCCGTGGCCGCCTTGGAGGCCGCCACCGCCGAAGCCACGCCGAACATCAGCGAGGCCAGCGCGCACACCACCAGCACCAGCGACTTTTGGAGCACATACCCCATATCCTGCAAGGCGATGCCGTAGTCATAAAGATCTGCCATCACCAGCGGGATCAACAGCTCCATGGTCACTTCTCCGGCCATGCACAGGGGGCTCGCGATCGCCGCCCACTTATACTCCCGGACACACCGGGCCAACCGTCGGATCATCCACATTCCTCCTTATGCCGGGCCCATGGTCCCGGCGAACTCATACTTTTTTTAGGATAACACACCCGGCCCCACGATACAACCATCCTGCCAAAAAATTCACAGGTTGGTAAAAAACGAGTCATCGCAAGGAGGCCCCATCGGGGCTCCTTGCGATGACAGGATCTTTGGAGATATCACGCGCCGCCCTGCGGCTGGCCGCCACCGGACTTGGGCTTGCGGTGATGATAGTTGCGGCGGCGGTTGTTGGGCCGCTTGGGCTTGTCGCCAGACTCTGCGCCCTCGGCGGCAGGTTCCGCAGGCTTGGGCTCCGGATCCTTCTGCTCCGGCTTCTTCTCCGGCTTCTTCTGGTCCGGCCGCTTCTGCTCCGGGCGCTTGGGCTCGGGTCTGTTCTGCTCCGGAGCCTTCTCCGTCTTGGCCTCCTCTGCCTTAGGCGCGCCCTCAGGACGGGGCTTGCGGCGGCGGTCACGGCGGTTACGGGAGGGCTTCCCCTCCTGCTCCTCCACGGGGACCGCGGGGGCAGGCTCGTCTACCACAGCCTCCTCCCGATAACGGAACTTGATGGGATCCAGGAACCGGGGCTCTTCCACCTTCTTCTCCTTCCGGGGACGCTTGCCGTTACCGGAGATGGGGGCAAGATCTGCCGGGATGGGCGGATCGGTCTTCTTGGCCTTGCCGTTACGGAGGACCGCGATCTCCTCGTTGGAGAAGATGCCGATGGTATCCGGGGCATCCTCCATCCGGACCTTCACCCGCTGGCGGAGCAGGTCCACCTCGATCACGGTGCCCCGACCCTCGGGAGTGTCCACGAAGGACTCTGCCTTGGGGCTCCGGCGCAGAAGATCCTCATAGGCCTCCTGCTCGTATTTCAGACAGCACATGAGTCTGCCGCAGGTGCCGGAGATCTTGGTGGGGTTCAGGCTCAGGTTCTGGGTCTTTGCCATCTTGATCGACACCGGCTGGAAATCGCTGAGGAAGCTGGCACAGCAGAAGGGCCGTCCGCAGATGCCGAGGCCTCCCACCATCTTGGCCTTGTCCCGGACACCGATCTGCCGGAGCTCGATCCGGGTGTGGAAGATGGAAGCCAGATTCTTCACCAGCTCACGGAAATCCACCCGCTCGTCGGCGGTGAAGAAGAACAGGATCTTACTGCCGTCGAAGGCGCATTCCACGCTGACCAGCTGCATATCCAGCCCATGCTCTTCGATCTTCTGCAGACACACGCCGTGGGCCTTCCGCTCTCTGGCCCGGTTGTCCGCCACGATCTTCTCATCCTGCGCGGTGGCGATCCGCAGGACGGACCGCAGGGGCATCACCACATCTTTGGTGCTGACCGTATGGTTCCCGGCGGTGACGATGCCGTATTCCGGTCCCCGGGCGGTCTCCATGATCACATGATCCCCCTGCTTCAGGCTCAGGCCGGCGGGATCGAAAAAGTATACCTTCTGCCCCGGACGGAACTGGATATCCACCACCTCCACGGTGGTGTCCCCCTCCCGGACCGGGACCTGCCCTACGACCTCCTCCGGCTGGGGGGCAGTGTCGATTCTCTCTTCGTCCATATATCAGTTCTCCTTTTATCCAAGTGGTCTACCGAAGTGCCCATTGCAGATAGCCGCAGATGGCGGCGCAGGACACGTTGCTCTGGGCATAGCCCACACATTTCTTCAAATGGCCGATGGCCTCCAGCAGGTCTTTGGAGCTTCTGGCAGTGGCCAAAGCCCGCGCCTGCTCCGAGATGGCTCTCCCTCCTGCCCGACAGGCCAGCGCCTCCTGCAGGATCTGGGCCCATTGGTCCAGGATGGGGATCAGGACATCCCGTTTCATCTTCTCCATGGGCACCAGCACCCGGACCAGCCCCATGGCATCCCGGCGGCCGAAGGCCTCCACGAAGTCCAGCGTCTGCTGCGCCAGTCCATTGCTCCCTTCCAGCAGTCGCTCCGCCTGCCCCAGATAGCCGCCGCTCCGGGCGATGGCGGCATCGATGGCCTCCCGTCCGGCATCAGGGACACGCCGCCCCAGCTCCCGGCGGAGCAGATCCTCCGACAGGGGCGACATCTTCAGCACACGGCAACGGGAGCGCACCGTGGGAAGCAACCGTTCCTCGTTATCGGTGATCAGCAGGAACACCGCATAAGCCGGAGGTTCCTCCAATATCTTCAGCAGTGCGTTCTGACCGGGCAGGCCCAGCTCCTGAGGGAACAGATAGATCTTCCGTCTGCCCTCGTTGGGGCGGATATACACATCGTCCCGGGCATCCCGGACCAGCTTCACCGCCACGGTCTTATGCTCCGGATCGTCCACGGTGATGAAGTCCGGGTGGACCCCGTCACGCACCTTCCGGCAACCCTCGCACCGTCCGCACCCGGGCTCCGGCCCTTCACACATCAGAGCCTGCGCCAAAAGCCGGGCCAGCGTCCGCTTCCCGGACCCTTCCGGGCCGGATATCATATAGAAATGGGCCCCATGACCGGACCTCAGGCTCTGCCGCAGCTCGTCCTTCAGCCGGTCGTTGCCCAACAGCTCCTCGAAGCCCAAGCGTCACACCCCCCGATTAGTTCATTGTATCACAAGAAAAACGTTTTTTGTAGTCCCAAAATGCAGGAAGATACGAGATATGAGATATGAGATACGAGATGTCCTATATCGAATATCTCATATCTCGTATCTCATATCTCCTTATCTGCGTGTTGTCTGCGCGCCCCGCGCGCATCACCCCCACAGAGCCGACAGCATGGGGATGACCTGCTTTTTCCGGCTCATGATCCGGGGCAGGAACAGCATCCGGTCCTTGGGCACGGCGTTGAAGGCCTGCCGGATGATCTCGTCGTCGCCCACATACAGCAGTTGGGTCCCCTCCAGCAGAACGTCCGTGAGCATCAGCACCACCAGATCGAACCCCTTCTCCCTGGCGGTCTTTGCCATGAGCGCCAGCAGTTCTTCCTTCCGCTCCAGCATCTGAGGACTGTCCACACAGGTGATCTGCCCCACCGCCAGATCGTGTCCGGCGATGTGGAACTCCTTGTAGTCAGAGAACAGCAGATCCTCGGCGGACCGGTGGCCGTTGGACGCGGAGAAGATGGAGCGGCCCAGCTCCTCCAAAGACACGTTGGCGATCCGGGCCAGCCGCTCGGCGGTCCGCTTGTCCCGCTCGGTACAGGTGGGGGACTTGAACATGACCGTATCGGAGATGATCGCCGCCGCCATCATGCCCGCCATGCCGGCCGAAGGCAGGAGCCCCCGGTCCTGGAACATACTGGCGATGATCGTATTGGTAGAGCCCACAGGCTCGTTGCGTACATAGATGGGGCTTGCGGTCTGGATATCCGCCAGCCGGTGGTGGTCGATGATCTCCAGGATCTCCGCCTCCTCCAGACCGGGCACGGACTGGGCGGCCTCGTTGTGGTCCACCAGCACCACACGCTTGCGCCGGGGGCGGAGCAAATGGTACCGGGTCAGGACCCCCACCACCAGATCGTATCCATCCAGAATGGGATAACAGGGCTCCCTGTGCCTGAGGACTTCCTCCCGTACATCGTCCACCCGGTCATCCAGATGGAAGCACACCAGATCCCTGGTGTGGCAGATCCTGCCGATGGGGGTGGACTGGAAGATCAGACGGGCGGCACGGTAGGCATCGAAGGGCGTGGAGATCACGCAGGTGGAGGTGGGCAGGGTCCGAAGCTCCGCCGGGAGCTCCGCCTGACAGACCACCACGCAGTTGACGCCCAGCTCCATGGCCCGCCGGATCATCTCCGGCTGGTGGCCGCACAGCACGATCGAGTCCTTCTTTTGGAAGAGCAGTTCTTCCCGGTCCTGCGGCAGGGCGATCACGATCTCGCCCTCCACGATATCGGTGGCTTCCCCGGCCTCGTTGAGGACCTTGCCCTCCAGCACCGACAGGACGTTGCACAGGGGCACCGCCCGGAGCCGTCCGTTGATGATCTGAGCCATATTATATTTCGCCACGTCCTCCTGAGAGAGCATGCCGTATAAGGTGCCGTCATCCCTTGCCACCGGGATGGCGGCAAGGTCCTTTTGTTCCTGCATCAGATGCCACGCCCGGTCCACCGTGACCGCCACGTTCAGCACCGGCGGCGTGTCGTAATCCAGATCATGGACCTGCGTATGCATACTGGTGATCAGCTTGGGCGGACGGAAGCCGAACCGGGCCAGCACCATCTGGGTCTCATCCGACGGATGCCCCAGACAGGCCGCCTCGTATTCCCGGTCCCCCAAAGCGTTCCGCAAAGCGGCATAAGCCATGGCGGCCACGATCGAATCCGTATCCGGATTCCGATGGCCAGTGACGTAGATAGGATCCACAGTATCCCCCTCCTTTGAGCAGATATGAGATACGAGATATGAGATAGACGCAAACCGAAGGACCCTTGTGTCCTATCTTCAGGTCCTGATCACGCGACCATATCAAAAAGCATCTCGCATCTCAATGCATATCTCGTATCTCGTATCTCATATCTCGTATCTGTCACACAGTGACTTCTCCTGCCAGGTCGATCATGAAGAGCTTTCGGATCTCCTTCGGGCCCATGCCCTGACCGAGCGCCCACATGAGCTTGGTCATGGCGGCCTCGGTGGTCATGTCCCGGCCCTGGATCACGCCCAGCTCCAGCAGGCGGTTGCCCACCTGATAGACCCGAAGATCCGAGCTGTCATACAGGCACTGGGTAGTGACCACCACCGAGATCCCGGCCTCCACCGCCGCCCGGATGCCGGACAGCCCCTCATTGAGGACATTGATGCCTCCAAGACCGAAGGCCTCGATCACGATCCCCCGGTAGCCCATGTCCACCAGCGCGCCGAAGATCCTGGGGGACAGTCCCGGCGTCAGCTTCAGCAGGAACACATCGTCGCAGATCTCCTCCACCAGCCGGGCAGGGCCCTTCACTCTGGGGATCTGCCGCTCATCGATCACCAGTCCAAGACCGGTGACTCTGGCGGCGTAACGGGCGTTGACGCTTTCAAAGGCGGAGAACCCCGTGGCCCGGACCTTCACCGCCCGACAGCCCAGCATCACCTTCCGGTCGAAGGCCAGAAACACGCCGGGCCGCCCGGAGGCCGCCATGGCGAAGGCGGTCCGCAGGTTGTCCGGCCCGTCGGAGAGCACGTCCGCCAGCGGGAGCTGGGAGCCGGTGAACACCACCGGCACGTCCATATCCGGCAGCATGAAGGTCACGGCGGAAGCGGTGTAAGCCATGGTATCGGTACCGTGGGACACCACCACGCCGTCGAAGTCTCCCCGACGGCGGAAGATCTCCCGGGCGATCTGCTGCCATTCCTCCGGACGGATGTTGGACGAGTCCAGACACATCACGTCCTCCACGGTGATATCGTAATAAGTCCGCAATTGCTGGAGCTCACGCTCCATGACCCCACTGCGGTGGGGCTCCAGCCCACCGGTGCCGGGCATGGACGCGATCGTACCGCCGGTGGTGAGCAAGAGGATATGTTTCTTCAGGGCCATGCCGCGTCCTCCTTCGTATGACTGTATGGTGGGGGCTTGCCCCCACCTTACCTTATCTATTATATCTTTCCCCATCTGAAATAGCAAGAAAAATCACACAGATCCCTCCCCTGCTCTTGCATTTTTTCTGTATTGGGTGTACAATAAATAAAAATGTCACAGGAGGACAGTTATGAACGTATTGGTCACCGGCGGTGCCGGCTATATCGGCTCCCACACCTGTGTGGAGCTCCTGAACGAAGGCTACGGGGTCGTGGTCATCGATAACCTGTGCAATTCCAACGCAAAAAGTCTGGACCGGGTCCGGAGCATCACCGGCAAGGACCTGAAATTCTACGAAGGCGATGTCCGGGACGAGGCGCTCCTGCGGAAGATCTTCGCCGAGAACGAGATCGGCTGTGTGATCCACTTCGCCGGCCTGAAGGCCGTGGGCGAGAGCGTCCAGATCCCCTGGCGTTATTACGACAACAACCTCAACTCCACGCTGGTCCTGACCAAGGTCATG
>JAFNXT010000315.1 GCA_017378975.1 Oscillospiraceae bacterium | reverse complement strand
GAAGATCTATCTGAAGATCGAGGGCGACATCATCGTGGATGTGAAGTTCGAGACCTTCGGCTGTGGCAGCGCGATCGCTTCGAGCTCCATGGCCACCGAGATGATCAAGGGCAAGTCCATCCAGGAGGCCATGGCCCTGACCAACAAGGCTGTGGCAGAGGCGCTGGACGGTCTGCCTGCCCACAAGCTCCACTGCTCTGTGCTGGCGGAGGAGGCGATCAAGGGCGCCCTGAAGGACTACTATGACCGCAACGGCATCCCCTATGACGCCAGCCAGTTCCCCGACTGTGAGCATTGCGCCCACTGTGAATAAGCTATGATCGTATCCACCAAGGGGCGGTATGCTCTGCGGGTGATGGTGTATCTTGCCCTGAAAGGGGAGGGTGGACACATCCCCCTGAAGCAGATCGCGGAGGATGAGAGTATCTCGCAGAAGTATCTGGAATCGATCATGGCCACATTGTCCAAGGCCGGGTTCGTGGACGCGGTCCACGGCAAGGGCGGCGGCTACCGGCTGAACCGGCCGCTGTCGGGCTATACCGTGGGCAGTATCCTGAAGCTCACGGAAGGGAGCCTTGCCACCGTGTCCTGCACCACGCAAGGGCCCGCGGCCTGCTCCCGGTCCACCTGCTGTCATACGCTCCCTATGTGGGAGCGGCTGGATGAGCTGATCGAGGGCTTCTTCGAGGGGATCACGCTGGAAGATCTGGTGAAGGAGCAATGAATGCTTAAAACGCCCCACGGCTTTGCCGTGGGGCGTTTCAGTGTGTCGAAAAAGGTGCTCCGCGCCTGTATAGCAGGCGAAAACACCGGCGGAGGCATGCCTCCGCCCTACGGGTGCGACAAAGGTGCGTAAGATCGTTTTTGCGGGTGCGTGATGGAAGGTAGGGGCGGGTCCCCGGCGGGGGCAAGCCCCCCGCCCTACAGTGCGTTGGGCGTATACCGGCACAGTCCGTCCCAGCGGTAGGGGGCGGGACCCACCCCCTGCAAGTGCGATGGGGATAGAAAATGGGACCGGTGCTTTCGCATCGGTCCCATCGGTAGTTATTTCAGCTCCTGGCTGGCGTTGAGGACCAGCGTGGAGTAGAGGAAGAGCACATCCTTGCCTTCGGCGTTCAGGAAGGGGTTGGGGAAGGCAGGGTTGTACTGGCGGATGTCGATGAAGGTCACCTTGGCGTAGTCGCTCACCAGCAACGGGGCGATGCTGCTGCCGTAGGAGTCACGGAAGACGATCAGCTCCTTACCGGGGGTGCCGTTGGGGTTCTCGATCACCATGGTGCCCTTCTTGGCACCGGTGAGGAAGACGTCGTACAGGTCCATGCTGTCCAGCTGGCTCATGTCGTACAGGTCAGATCCCACGGGCTTGCCCTCGTTGCAGTCGTAGACCTTATACTGATCGATGGCGGCGCTGTGGAGCATCTGGATGGTGTCCGGCTTCACGGGCAGGGCCGCCTGACCGTAGTACACGCCGTAGAAGGGCTTGTCCAGCGTTTCGGTGGTGAAGTCCTCGGGCTTCAGACCCTGAGCGCCCATCTCCGCCAGGATCTTCTGGGCGGTGGGGATCAGGTTTTCCTGACGCCAGTGGGTGTCGGTACGGTAGTAGTCCTCCAGACTCAGGGTGTCGGTGATGTCGATATACATGGCCCAGGGGATCCGGTTCTTCACCATGTTGAACATGGTGGCATAGTCCAGAGACAGGTGGCCGCTGGGCTCCGCCTGATAGAAGTTCTTATCGGGCACCAGAGAGATATAGATGTTGGATGCCTTGTCCTTCAGGTGCTTCTCGTAGACGAACTGGAAGCGGCTCAGGGCGTGCTCCACGGAGGCGGGGTCCAGAGGCTGTTCCTGCTTGATGATGTAACCATCGGAGATATACAGGTCGTTGTTGTCGCTCTGGTTCATGGCGTAGTTGTGGAACAGGGCCTTGATGCTTCGGAAGGTGTCACGCAGGGGGAACTGGTCCAGCGTGAAGCCCTCGAAGTCTTTCATGAAGCTGCCGTCCAGGATGCTCTCCATGGTGATGGCAGGCATCTGCTTCAGGGGACGGCGCTCGGAGGTGGACAGTTCTTTGGCAGGACCGAACCAGGAGAAAAAGGTCAGGCCTACCCACAGCACCGCCAGCACGGCGGCGCCGATGGCTCGGATCTTCTTATTATCCATCGTTGGGTCCTCCTTAGAAACGGAAATACAGGAAGGGGCTGAAGGAGCCGTCTACCAGATAGCCGGTGCAGATCAGCAGAAGGATGATCAGCACCAGAGGCTCCATGATCGCGCCCACCTTGGTCTGGTTCAGCCGCAGGCCGGTGTTCTTGACCAGCGGAGTGGCACCCAGGATGCCCATGACGAAAAGCACGGCGTAACTGCCCAGATAGTACAGGGTCTCCTTCGTCACCAGCGGAGCGCCGGTGAGACCGAACAGACCGATGATGTCGGTGCCGGCTTGGGTCAGGCTCTCGGCATTGAACAGCACGAAGCTGATCATGATCAGGAAAAGCACATAGACATGGCGGAAGAAGCTGGGCAGCTTCTGCAGGGCCGGGACGAACTTCTCGATCAGCAGGAGTGCCGCGAACATCAGGCCCCACAGCACGAAGTTCCATGCCGCGCCGTGCCACAGGCCGGTCAGGGCCCAGACCGTCAGGGTGTTCAGGAACCAGCGGGCCTTGGAGACCCGGTTGCCGCCCAGAGGGATGTAGATATAATCCCGGAACCAGCTGCCAAGGCTCATGTGCCAGCGGCGCCAGAACTCGGCGACGCTCTTGGACAGGTAGGGATAGTTGAAGTTCTCGATGAAGTTGAACCCGAAGACCCGGCCCAGACCGATCGCCATGTCGGAATAGCCGGAGAAGTCGAAGTAGATGTTCAGCATGAAGGCGATGGCGTACATCCAGTAGAACAGCACGGAGGGCTGGTCGCTCTCACGGAACAGCTTCATGAGCAGGGCGAAGTTGTCGGCGATGATCACCTTCTTGGCAAGGCCCATGAGGAACCGGCGCAGACCGAGGGCGATGCCGTCCCAGCTATGGGTCCGGCTGTCCAGCTCCCGGGCAACGTCGATATAACGGACGATGGGACCGGCGATCAGCTGGGGGAACAGGGCCACATAGGCACCGAAGCTGATGGGATCCTTCTGGGAGGCAACGTTGCCACGGTATACGTCGATGGTGTAGCTCAGGCACTGGAAGGTGTAGAAGCTGATACCAACGGGCAGAGCCAGCCGCAGGAGCGGGATGCTGAGTCCTGTGACGGAATTGAAGGTATCCACGAAAAAGTCAGCGTACTTGAAGAAGCCCAGCAGGGCCACGCTGATCACGATGGACACGATCAGCCACAGCCGCCGGAACAGGGTCCGCTTGCACCAGCCGATGGCAAGGCCACAGCCGTAGAACAGAACGATGGTGAAGACCATCAGCGTGAGCAGCTTGGGCTCGCCCCAGCCGTAGAAAACGAGGCTGGACACCAGCAGGATCGCGTTACGGAGCTTCAGACACAGCTTGTCAGCCAGACCATCCCGCTTGCACAGGGGCTTCAGCAGGAGCTTCACTGCCATGGGCAGGAAGAAGTAGGTCAGGATGACGGCAGGCAGGAAATAATACAGGAAAGGGATACTGGAAAAAAGCATAACGTACCTCCGTTGGCCTTAAAAAAACAGCGGCGAGAGTCGCCGCTGTTTTTTTGAAAGGTGTGATCAGGCGGACAGAGCGCCGTTGTACACGACCTGAGCATCAGCGTAAGCGGTGGTCAGGTTGGTAGCGAAGACGGACATCATGTCGGCGGCACCGAAACCGGCGACCACGTACTCACCGTTGACCACGGCCACGACCAGGGTCTCGGGGATGCCGCACATCCAGTGGTTGTTCTGCAGGGCCTCCAGCTGAGCGTTGGCGAAGGCGGTCACATCACCGGTCACGTGCATGACACCGGCGGTGAAGTTGTTGGCCATCATGGCGTGCATGGCGGTAGCGGCCTCGTCAACGTTGGCCAGCTGAGCCTCGGGGACATACAGGATGCCCATCAGGATGGTGGGGTCGGTCAGGTCCAGAGCGCCGGGGGCGTTGTCAACGAAGACCTCGGGGCCGCCGCCCATGACGAAGGGCTTGTTCTCCTCGGTGAACCGGGCCCAGATGTCGTTCATGATCTTGACGGAAGCGGTCTCTTCGGTGGTGGGCTCGTTGGTCTCCTCGGAGGGCTCAGTAGCCTCCTCGGTGGGCTCGGTCTCGGTGGGCTCGGTCTCGGGGGTGGTGGCCTCGGTGGTGGGTGCCTCGGTGCTGGGCTCGGTGGTCTCGGGCTTGGTGTTGCCGCAAGCGACCATGGACATGACCATCAGGATGGCCAGAGTCAGAGCGATGATCTTCTTCATGTTGGGGTCTCCTCCATTTTTGTGTTTTAGTTTTTCGGTCGGGCGTTTTTGCCCGGTCCGTGTTTCCTCGGGGATGATATCAGGTCCGGTGGGAAAAGTCAAGTTAACGATATATGAACATTGAGAGAGCGGGTGTCCGTGGGGGATGGATGGTTTTGGGTGGTGGAATGGGAGACAGGCATATGGAAAACGTGCCATCCGGAGGAGGCGAAGGCGACGCAGGATCTTCGTACCTCGCAGACCGGAGGGGTCTTGTGGGTACGAAGGTCCTTCGGGTCGCGCCCTTCGCTCAGGACGACACGCTGACTTGTGGATATGCGTTTGTTAGGGGATGGCTTTTCAGAGGACGCCCAGATGCTCCAGCAGGATCTTGATCCCCAGCAGG
>JAFNXT010000314.1 GCA_017378975.1 Oscillospiraceae bacterium | reverse complement strand
GCGTGTCCCGCACAAAAAATCCAGTTACAGATCCGTAAATTTTGTGATATATCTCCCCGACACCTCATAGGATCTGATGGACCACACACAGCATCGGAGGGGAGAACATGACAGACACCATCGAACAAAGAGCCCGCGAAGTCGCTGTGTACATCATTGAAAACGGCGCCACGGTCCGTGCCGCCGCCGAACGGTTCGGGATCTCAAAATCCACGATCCACAAAGACCTCCAGCAACGCCTTCCAAAATGCGACAGATCATTGTACCGGCAGGTACGCCAGGTCCTCGACCTGAACAAAGCCCAACGACACATCCGGGGCGGCCTGGCCACCCGAAAAAAATACACAGGAAAATAAATGTAGAGCGGGGGCTCGCCCCCGCCATCCCTCATCACAGATCATCCGCATCCTGCACCGGCCGCCCGTCCACAGACCGCCCGGTATAGCTGCCGAAGGGGTCTGTGATGATCTTATCCCCCTCTTTTTTTCTCTTGTCCGTCCGTTCCATCCCATCACCTCCTCTCTATTGGTAGGATGCCACAAGCACAAGTGTCCATTCATGGCGGATTTCGTCATTTAGTCAATTGCCATTTCTGCCCCGGAGCGGTATAATGATACAAAATCATCCGCTATAAGGAGGAGACCAACTATGTATGACCGCAGTTTCAATTTCTCCGCGGGGCCTGCTACCATGCCCGTGCCCGTGCTGGAGGAGATCCGTGATGAGATGATGAATTACCGTGGCTCCGGTATGTGCGTCATGGAGATGTCCCACCGCTCCAAGGCCTTCCAGGAGATCTATGATAACGCCGAGGCTGACCTGCGCAAGCTCATGGGCATCCCCGACAACTATAAGGTCCTGTTCATCCAGGGTGGCGCTACCCTGCAGTTTTCCATGATCCCCATGAACCTCATGAAAAACGGCAAGGCCGATTACATCGTCACCGGCGCGTGGAGCAAGAAGGCCTTCTCCGAAGCGAAGAAGTTCGGTGACGTGAAGTGTGTCGCCACCTCCGAGGACCGGAACTACGCCTACATCCCCGACTGCTCCGACCTGCCCATCCGTGAGGACGCGGACTATGTCTACATCTGCGAGAACGAGACCATCCACGGCACCACCTATCAGGAGCTGCCCAACACCAAGGGCAAGATCCTGGTGTCCGACCAGTCCTCCATGTTCCTGTCCAAGCCCTGTAACGTTTCCGATTACGGCATGATCTATGGCGGTGTCCAGAAGAACATCGGTCCTGCCGGTCTTGCCATCGTGATCATCCGTGAGGACCTGATCCGTGAGGATCTGGACCCCAAGACCCCCGTCTATATGCGCTACGACACCCACGCCGGTGCCGGATCCATGTACAACACCCCCAACTGCTGGGCGATCTACGTCTGCGGCAAGGTGTTCCGCTACCTGCTGGACAACGGCGGTCTGGAAGCCATCGCCAAGGTCAACGAAGAGAAGGCCGCCGTGCTGTATGACTTCCTTGACAGCTCCAAGCTCTTCAAGGGCACCGTGGACAAGTCCGTCCGATCCGTCATGAACGTCCCCTTCGTCACCGGCTCCAAGGAGCTGGACGCCGAGGTGGTGGCCTACACCAAGGCCGCCGGCTTCGATAACCTGAAGGGCCACAAGTCCGTAGGCGGCCTGCGTGCTTCCATCTATAACGCCATGCCCAGAGAAGGCGTGGAAGCGCTGGTGGAGTGCCTCAAGAAATTCGAGGCGGAGCGGACCTGATGTTCGACATCACGCTGATCACCATGGGGAAGCTGAAAGAGAAGTTCTATCTCAGCGCGGCGGAGGAATACGCCAAACGGCTGTCTGCTTACTGCCGGTTCAAACTGATCGAACTTCCGGAGCATCGCCTGCCCGAAGATCCCTCTCCTGCTGAAATATCGGTGGGACTGGAAAAAGAGGCGGCTCTGATCCAAAGCAAGATCCCCAAAGGTGCCTGGCTGTGCGTGTTCACCCCGGAGGGCAAGGAGCTGAGCAGTGAGGGTTTCGCACAAAAGCTGTCGGAGGTAAAAATCTCTGGTAAGAGCAGTGCCGCCTTCCTGATCGGCTCCTCCTTCGGGATGAGCCAGACCATCAAGGACAAAGCCGACTTCCGGCTTTCCATGGGAAAAATGACCTTCCCACATCACCTTGCCCGGATCATGGTGCTGGAGCAGCTCTACCGCGCCGAAGCCATCCAGGCCGGAAGCAAATACCACAAATAACACTGTCATCGCGAGGAGCGGAGCGACGTGGCGATCCCCCGGGATCTTCACCACCTCCCTCCTTGCGATATTTATTTTTCGAAGTACCTTGACAGGCGAGGTATCTCGTGTTATACTAAAGCCACGAAAGGAGGGATCCTCATGTCGATCACAGGTGACCTGATCCGAGGTCATACAGATGCCATCATCCT
>JAFNXT010000313.1 GCA_017378975.1 Oscillospiraceae bacterium | reverse complement strand
GGATGCTCTGACCACGTTGGACAGTCCCTATGTCAATGTGTTTCTGGCGGTGCTTCGTTATGTGGCACCGGCGCTGGTGGTGATCATCCTCTGGCGGTGCTGTAAGCCGCTCCTGACGTTTCGTCCGGAGCCGGAGATCTGGGGCTTCCTCGTGACGAAAGAGGGGAAGAAATATCCCATCGCTCACTGGGAGAACGTGATCGGACAGCACAAGCGGTGTGACGTGGTGATCGATGTGCCTACGGTGTCCCGGAACCATGCGGTATTGACCCGGTATGATGACGGGAGCTGGACGATCACGGATACCGGTTCGAAGAACGGTGTGTTCGTCAATGGGAAGCGTGTTTCGATCAGTGAGATCGACGCTTTCGATGACATCTCCATCGGTGGGGTGGACATGGCCTTCCAGCCGATCTCCAAGGAGCAGGTGGACAGGCTGGCAAAGATGCGGACGAAAGCTTCTTCGGGGCTGGAGAGCATCGCGAACCTGCTCTTGCTGACGGTACTTCAGATGCTCAGTTGTCTTGGGTTTCTGATGGGAGCCGATCCGGCTTCGGAGTCGATCTTGCTGGGCTACGGTGGGATCATTGCGATCCAATGGGCGCTTCTGCTGTTTTATCTGGTGATCCGGCGACCGGCCTTCGAGATGGAGACCGTGGCGTTCCTGCTTTGTACCATGGGCATGGCGGCGATCTGTACCGTGAAGCCCACGGAGAGCGTGAAGCAGTTGGTGGCGCTGGCACTGGGCGTGGTGACCTTTCTGGTGGTCGGCTGGTCCATGCGGGATCTGGAACGGGCCAAGAAGATGCGCTATGTGGCGGCGGTGGCCGGTCTGGGACTGCTGGCGGTGACGCTGGTCTTCGGCAAGGAATATTACGGCGCAAAGAACTGGCTGGTGATCGGTCCTGTGTCGATCCAGCCCTCGGAGCTGGCCAAGGTCTGCTTCGTGTATGTGGGGGCTTCGGTCATGGACCGGATCCTCAACAAACGGAACCTGATCGGGTTCATCGTCTATACCATGATCGTTTGTGGGTGTCTTGCTCTGATGAACGATTTCGGTACGGCGCTGATATTCTTCTGCGCCTTTTTGATGATCGCTTATCTGCGTTCCGGCAGCGTGGGCACCATCGCGCTGGCGGTGACGGCGCTGGGTTTCGCCGGTGTGACGGCGCTGAACATCGCCCCTCATGCGCTTCGGCGGTTCGCTTCCTGGCGGCATATCTGGGAAGATCCTCTGGGGACCGGCTATCAGCAGACACGGTCGCTGATGTGCCTCGCTTCCGGCGGTGTGTTCGGTCTGGGCGTGGGTAAGGGATGGATGGAGAACCTCTTCGCCGCGGACAGCGATATGGTCTTCGCCACGCTGGCAGAGGAGTGGGGACTGATCATCCCGGTGCTGTTGGTCCTGTCGATCGTGGCGCTGGCACTGTTCACGGTGCGTAGCTCTGTGGTCAGCCGCAGTACGTTCTACACGATCGGTGCCTGCACCGCCGCCGCGATCCTGGTGGTGCAGACCATGTTCAATGTGTTGGGTACGGTGGACGTGCTCCCTCTGACGGGCGTGACCTTCCCCTTCGTATCCAACGGCGGTTCCAGTATGATCTGCGCCTGGGGGCTGCTGGCATTCATCAAGGCCGGTGATACCCGGCAGAATGCAAGCTTCGCTGTCCGGGCCGGGAAATGGAGGTGGGCTTCGTGAACAGGATCGCAAGACGCTCGGCGGCCATGTTCCTGCTGGTGGCGCTTCTGGTAGGCGGTCTGGGCTTCTTCGTGGTGGAGTGCATCATGAAGGGGGATAGCTGGGTCATGACTCCCGGTAGTCCCCATGTTTATAACGGGACCAACATCGGTTGCGGCACCGTCACGGACCGGGACGGTGTCCTGCTTCTGGACACCAATGACGGTCGGGATTATGCCCAGCTGGAGGCCCTTCGGAAGGCCACCCTCCACTGGCTGGGGGACCGGTACGGATATATCAGCGCTCCTGCGGTGGCCCATTATGCCCAGCAGATGGCCGGGTTCGACCCGGTGAATGGGCTGTATTCCTACGGCGGTGCCGGAGTCACGCAACTGACGCTCTCCTCCCGGATCCAGTTGGCGGCCTTGGAGGCCATGGGCGACCGGAAGGGGACGGTGGCGGTGTACGATCACCGTACGGGACAGATCCTGTGCGCCGTATCCACGCCTACCTATGATCCGGACGATCCTCCTGTGATCGGGGAGGACAACGCGCAGGCTTATGAGGGCGTGTATATGAACCGTTTTCTGAAGTCAGCATATGTGCCCGGCTCCATTTTCAAGCTGGTGACCGCCGCCGCGGCGCTGGAGGAGATCCCCGGTATCCGGGAAGAGACCTTCCGGTGTACGGCTTCCTATGACTATCCTACGGATCCTGTGACCTGCGAGTACGCCCATGGGGAGATGTCCTTCGATCAGGCGCTGGCCCAGTCCTGCAACTGTGTGTTCGCCGGTATCGTGGACCGGCTGGGGGCGCAGACGCTGGAGCGATACGTCCGTAAATACAAGGTCACGGAACGGGTAAGCTTCGATGGGGTCACGACCGCTTCCGGCAATTTCACGGTGGAGGACGCGGGTCCGGACCAGATCGCGTGGGCCGGCATCGGTCAGCATCGGGACCAGATCGTGCCCTGCGCCTATCTGACCTTCGTGGGAGCCATCGCCAACGGCGGTGTTGCGGCCAAGCCTCATATCGTCTCGAAGGTCACCTGCGGCACGGATGTGACCTATGAGGCTTCCACGCAAAAAGGAGAACGGATCATGTCCGAGCAGACCGCCAAGGCTTTGCGGGAGATGATGCGTTGCGCCGTGGTAGAGAAGTATGGCGCGGAGAATTTCCCGGACCTCACGGTATGTGCCAAGTCCGGTACTGCCCAGTCGGACAACAAGGCTTCCAATGCGCTCTTCACCGGCTTCGTGGCGGATGAGGATCTGCCTCTGAGCTTCATCGTGATCGTGGAGGAAGGCGGCTATGGCCGGCAGGCCTGTGTTCCCGTGATCTCCAGTGTGCTTGAGGTCTGTCGGGAGGTCCTGTCATAATATGAAACACCCTCTGCATAGCTTTATGCAGGGGGTGTTTTTATGTGCCGGAGAGAACAGTTGCGGGGCGTGCTGATGCTTGGGGCAGGGCTTGGCCTCCTGTTGGGATGCTGGATGGAGTCTTCCTTCTGGCAGATATGCTTTGGGATCTGTTTGCTGGGATGCGGTGTTCTGACGATGGTGAAGAAATGAAGGCATAAACTTGTCCTTCGTTGAATAGGATATAGCATACCGTGGGATAAGGAGTGGATCATGATGGAACACCGGTTCGAAGAGCGGAGCATCCGCCATTTGAAAAGAGATCTTTGGCAGGTACAGGAGCGTGAACAGACCCAGGAGGTCCGGCTGGGGGAAGATCTGCCGGATGTGGGCAACATCCTGTGTGTCCGGGGGCAGTGCATCCTCAGGAGCAAGGAATGGATGAGAGAAGAGGTGGGGGTTTCCGGTGGGGTCATGGCGTGGGTCATGTACGCACCGGCGGACGGGTCTGCTCCACGGACGGTGGAGGTGTGGATCCCGGTGCAACTCAAATGGCCCATGCCCCAGACCGACCGGGAGGGGACCATCCGCACCGCCATGAGCCTGCGGAGCATCGATGCCCGGACGGTGTCGGCAAGGAAACTTATGGTCCGGGCGGCGGTCAGCGCCTTCGCAGAGGCCCTGGAGCCCTGTCAGACGGAGGTGTGTGTACCGTCGGAAATGGAGGATGGGATACAGCTTTTGAAGAAGACCTATCCTGCGGTCCTGCCGGTGGAGGCAGGGGAGAAGTCCTTCATGATCGATGAGCTGGTGCCTTTCCCGGCCGGGAGCGGTGAGGTAGCAGAGATCCGGGCCTTCAGACTGGATCCAAGAGCCTCCCAGACGCAGGTGGTGGGAGGCAAGGCTGTGTTCCGGGGAGAAGCGAAGCTCCAGCTTATGTGCGAGGATGGGGAAGGGACGCTGTTCCCGATGGAACTGTCGGTGCCCTTCGCCCAGTTCTCGGATCTGGACCGGGACTATGAGCAGGAGGCGACCTTAGGCCTGACCATGGCGGTGACAGATCTGTCGGCGGAGCTTCAGGAGGGCGGCGTCCAGCTCAAATGCGGTCTGCTGGGACAATATGTGGTACATGACCGGATCCTTTTGGAGGTGGCGGAGGATGCCTACTGCCCCGGACGGGAGCTGGAGATCCGGTCCCGGGAACTGGAACTGCCCATGATGCTCGACAGCGGTGTGGAGACGGTATGTACCCAGACGGTGCTTGGGAATGATGTGGCCCGTGTGGTGGATGTATGGACGGAGGGGGCCCAGCCGAAGCTCCATCGGGCAGGTGATCTGGTGGAGATGGAGCTGTCCGGTACCACATGGGCCCTTTATCTGGATACGGAGGGGAAGTTACAGGGTGCATCCGGCCTCTGGAGCCAGGTGGTGGAGCTTCCGGTGGCGGGAACAGCGGCTGTCACAGCGGAGCTGATGGAGCAGTCACGGCCCACGGTGTCGGTGGTGGATGGAAAGATCCAGGCTCGGCAGGAGCTGGTACTGGGGACCTCTGCCCAGTCTCAGAGGGGAGTCGCTATGCTTTGTTCGGCGGTGCCGGGTCAGGCGCTGGAGCGGGGAGGTGATCGCCCGTCGGTGATCTTGCGCAGGTCCGGCGGTCAGAGCCTGTGGGAGCTGGCAAAGGGCTGTGGGTCCACGGTGGATGCGATCCGAAAGGCCAACGGGATCACAGAGGAACCCCTGGATGGCCGGATGCTCCTGATCCCGGTCTGCTCCTGATATGGAAAAAAGCCGCCGTTCCGTGGGAGATACGGAGCGGCGGCAACGGTGGATCGTCGCACAGGGGATGTCATCCACCGGGGAAAGTATAGCACAGTCGGTCTGCAAAATAGGGCGAAATTTGTCGAAGGATGGAAAGCTTGGAAGATAGGGCTTGTTTCGGCGGTCGGGGCGTGGTATAATCATATAGATAATTCTGAACAGAAGGTGTTTCAAAATGACAAAGAT
>JAFNXT010000312.1 GCA_017378975.1 Oscillospiraceae bacterium | reverse complement strand
CAGATCATGCAGGGCATCGCCAAGGCCTATTCCGAGTTCCACAGCGTGCAGATCAGTCCTGAGATCGCACGGCAGTGCGTGGTCCTTTCTGAGCGGTATATCACCGACCGGTTCCTGCCGGACAAGGCGATCGATCTGCTGGACGAGGCCTGTTCCGATGTGAATCTGCGGTGCAAGGAGCTTTCTCAGCTGGCAGAGCTGAAGAAGGAACGGGATGACTATGAGCTGGAGCTGAAGATGCTCACCGAAGACACGGAGAATGAGCATTACGAGCGGCTGGCCACCATCCGCAGTAAGCTTCTGCAGCTTGCCGCGAAAATCGAAGAGCTGGAGGCGCTCCCCAAGCCTCAGGTGACCATGGAGAATCTGGCACGGATCATCGAACTGTGGACCAAGATCCCAGCTACCAAGATCCGCGCGCAGGAATATGAGCAGATCCGTGGATTGGCGGACCGCCTGAAGGACCACATCGTTGGTCAGGACGAGGCGGTGGATGCGGTGGCCCGGGCGATCCGGCGCAGTCGTGTGGGCATCAGTCCCAAGAAGCGGCCGGTGTCCTTCATCTTTGTGGGTCCCACCGGCGTTGGTAAGACGGAGCTGGTGAAGCGGCTGGCGGACGATCTGTTCGACAGCGTGGATTCTCTGATCCGGCTGGATATGTCCGAATATATGGAGAAGCATACCGTATCCAAGCTGATCGGTTCGCCTCCCGGTTATGTGGGCTATGACGAAGCTGGTCAGTTGACGGAGAAGATCCGGCGGAAGCCCTATTCCGTGGTGCTCTTCGACGAGATCGAGAAGGCCCATCCCGATGTGCTGAACATCCTCTTGCAGGTGCTGGATGACGGTCGGATCACGGATGCTCAGGGCAGAGTGGTGAATTTTGAGAATACGATCATTGTCATGACTTCCAATGCCGGTTCCGAGGGTCGGGTGGCCAGTCTTGGTTTCGGCCGTAGCGGTCAGGAGCAGGTGAAGGACAAGACCATGGGGGCTCTGCGGGAGTTCCTGCGGCCGGAGTTCCTGAACCGGGTGGACGAGATCATCACCTTCAACCATTTGTCCAGGGAGAACTTCCTCGGTATCGCCGATATCATGCTTCGTGAGCTGAAAGAGAGTCTGGAGTCCCGTGGTCTTGGCTTCGGCTGGGATGATGCCCTTCGGGAGCATTTGGCTGAAAAAGCCTACTCCACGCTCTACGGTGCCCGAAACCTACGGCGGACCATCCAGCGTGAGCTGGAGGATCCCATCAGCGAGGTGATCATCGACAGCTTCGAAAAACCCATCAGCACGATCTTCGTGAAGATCGTGGATGGTGCGGTGAAGCTGGAAACGGAATAAGACACGGGCTGTTGCGTCTGCAACAGCCCGTTACTTATGGTATTGGCGGAGATAGTCTACAGACCGTTCCAGTCCGTCGATGGTTTTGGTTTCGAGGACGACACGGCACCTGTGATCTTCGGCAAGGGAAAGATATCGGGGGATCTCCAGATCTCCGGTGCCGAGAGGCAGATGGTCACGGTGACCGGATGCGTCATGCAGATGCATATGCCGCAGATTTGAGGCGTGAGCGCGGATGAAAGGGCCATCCGTCCCGCCGATGCAGTGATCATGCCCTGTGTCATAGGTCAGGGCGAAGATAGGGCTTTCCAATAATGCTTCCATGGCTTCCTTCTGGAATCCGGTGAATCCATTGGTGTTTTCGATACAGATCAAAAGCGGATCGTTGCCGACGGCGTGATCACATGCGTCCCGAAAGAAGCGGATACGGTCCAGATATCGTTCCTTGTATTCCTGGAACAAAAATACCTTCCTGTCCGGTAATGTGAAGTAGACACCTTTGGAAAGATGCATATTCAGGACCGGTGTCTGGAGGTGCTTGGCGAGTTGGATCGTATCGAGCACTGTGTTCAGATAAGCCTGTGCGACGGCGGTGTTGAAATCAGCAACGTTCAGGTTTTCGTCCAAATGGATGGTGAAATAGGGGTGATCCCCCTTGGAAAGAACCTTCAATTCATCCACATCCAGCTTATCCAGCTGGAATTGAGGGAGGTTCATGTTCAGTTCGATGAATTGCAGGCCAAGGCGATGGCACAGATCGATGGAAGCCTTTGGAGAAGGTGCCTCGATCAGTGTGGGCATACCCATGTGGATCATGATTCCCGTACCTCTGTGAATTCCCAGGTGTTCCCAAGAACGTTGGCTACCCGACTGCCGCAGTAGGGGCAGACGGTGTCACCGAAGCCCAGCGCGCCGTCGCAGTTGGGGCAGTTGGCGGCCACGGCATTGTCGGTCTGAGGGAGGATGTAAGTATAGTACACGTCGTAACGCTTCTGGATCGTGCGGTCGTTCTCCCGGTAGCACAGGGCGGCCTGGAAGACGATGCATTTCTGCACGGCAGAGCGCAGATACTTGTTGATCACCACATTATGGATCCTGAAGCTGGCTTTGCCCTGATGGAGCTTGCGCAGATGGTCACGGACATAGGTCTTGGCCAGCTCGATGTCCATGTCCGGGAAGTCCTTCAAAATCTGAGGGAGCAGGATCCGGTCACAGCCGCTGAGGCTCCGGGGCGTATCCATGGTCGTGGTGTCGATCTCTTTCAATGCACCTACGATATCAGCGGTGCCGAAGATCTTTTGAGAGAAGTTGCGGACCTTTTTCCTTATGTAGAATACGAGGCCTGTGATGCCAAGGGTGACGGCAAGGAAACCGCCGAGGAATGCCCATCCTTCCATATGATCCCTTCCTTTCGCTCTGTATCATACCTTATTTTGAGGAAAAACGCAAGAGTGAGCTGGTTGACTTGGAGCCTTGCAGTCGATATAATATCACCAGAAGGAGGTGTGCGAAAGTGAAGAAATGGTTTGCTTTATTGCCGGTGGCGCTGGCCATCGTGTTGGAGGCCCTGCCATGGGGGGCGGTGCTGGTGTTCATGGGACCGGAAGGGAAGGACTGGCGTTCTGTTTGCTCTTATTTCAGTCTGACGCCTTTCGGTTATGCCAATTTCGGCCCCTTGATCGCGGCGGTGCTGAGCTGTGTGGTGCTGTTTTTGGTCCTGCTGGCCTTGGTTTCTGGCAAGAGGAAGCTGTGGGGCGTGGCGAAGTTCCTGTGTTATTTCGCTCTCGCCGCGTCGTTAGGACCGCTGGCGTTGGGCCTGAGGTTTTTCTCCTGGATCGGTGCAGGGATCTCTCTGGCGTTGTTTTTGGAGGCGCTGATCCTGGCACGGATCGTACGGCGGACCCAGAGCTGATGTTTTTCGGGGCGTGTTGCAGCTTGCAACACGCCCCGTTCGTGTTTGAGGAGTCACATATCCAGAGTTCGCTCCATTTTATCGCCCAGCTTCCACATGGCGTTCTCCACCTTGTCAGCGGCCTTGGCCGCCAGACGGCGGGTGGGGTCGGACTTGGGCATCATCAGGATCGCCACAGCTCCGGCGGCGGCACCGATGCTCATGGTCAGGGCCAATGTCTTCACACCCATGATCGGACCATCCTTTCTTTATCGCATGGGACGGCCACGTCCCATGGGATCGGTGCTACCATTTCCTGCGTCGGTGGGCAGAGTCTGTCCCTCGCTGGGGATTGTGATGGTCTCGGAAGGCTCCGTGGGCTGGCTACTGGGTTCCGTCATGAGGGTCCCGGCAGGCAGGGTGGTGGGTGTGGTAGGCGTACCTGCACCGGTGGTGGAGCCACCGTCATCCATGGGACTGCTACAGCCTGCCATGAGGCTCATGGTCAGGGCCAGGACCAGCGCGATCGAATGATATCGTTTCATAGTCATCCTCCTTTTCATTTGGATACAGGGATATTATCTCTCGAACGGTCACCGATCACACAGGGAATAGAACACCAAGTCTGGGAAATATGCATCTGGGTGTTGCTTTTTTTGATGTTCGATCGTATAATATAGGAAACAAATAAAAAGAAGTGAGGTCATAACCATATGAAAAAACTGGCGGTCAAGAAGAACGTTGAGTGTATGGCTTGTCTGGCTTGTGTCAGCGCCTGCTCTGAGGCATTTTTTAAGGAGTTCGACGAGGATCTGAGCTGTATCAAGATCGTCGCCAAGGGCACCGGTGCCAAGCCTCAGATCTGCATCCAGTGTGGCAAGTGCATGCGTTCCTGCGAGCATGAGGCCATCACCCAGAACGCCAAGACCGGTGTTTACATGATCAACAAGAAGAAGTGTGTTGGCTGTGGCAAGTGCGTCGAGGCCTGCCCCATGAAGGTCATGGTCCTCAAGCCCGAGAGCCCTGCTTCCAAGTGCATCGCCTGCGGCATCTGTGTCAAGGCCTGCCCCATGGAAGTGCTGGAGATCGTGGAGAAGTGATCCATACATAAGAACATCCCCTCAAGCCGTGGCTGAGGGGATGTTTTTTATTTGGGGGAGAGGTCCACGCTTCTACGCAGGATGCTGAAGGGCGGGACTTGCTTGGGGAGCGGCAGGTGGAAGCGCATCTGAGGCGTTTTGGGTTCCGGCAGCGGTTGGCCCTCCAGATCCGTCATGCCTTGGGCGGTGATGGGGAAGGGACGCAGGTCCGGACCCACCACTTCCAGCTGGGCTCCCTCGGGGAATTTGTTCCGCAGACTGCACAGGGCGTTGCCATTTTCGTCACAGCTTTCCACGATGGCGCAAATCTGCCAGTCACGGATGTAGCGGGAGTTCTCCACGTATTGACCGGGGTGGCCATAGTAGAAGCCGGTGGAGTAGATCCGGTGGGACACGTGTTCCACT
>JAFNXT010000311.1 GCA_017378975.1 Oscillospiraceae bacterium | reverse complement strand
CAAAAAACCATGTCTTCGCGAGGAGGGCGAAGCCCGACGTGGCGATCCCCTAACTATTTAGGGCAGTTTTCGATACATTTCCCTACTGACCGGGGGATCCCCACGACCATAAGCCCGCAGGCTATGCGTAGCGCAACCGCCGCAGGCGGCTCTTGGCGCGGAGCTGTCGCGGACTGGTCTCGGGATGACACCACTTTTTTGACAGTCTGCGGCGGGGGCGAGCCCCCGCCCTACGGTCACGTGAAAACAGGGGACGCTGAGCGTCCCCGGTTGGTGTTTTATTCGGCTTCGGTGGCTTCGGTGGTCTCGCCGGGGGTCTGGATGTAGAGCGTCAGGGGGAACTGGAAGCCCGCGTCTTCATAATAGGACACGTTGTTGCTCTGATTGAAGGTCAGGGTGGTGGGTCCCAGCAGGTAGGTGAAGGAGTCATAGCCACCGTCGGGGCGGCTCAGGTAGATGCTGCCATCCTCCACATAGTAGTGGCCCTCCCGGTCCAGACCGGCGTAGGAGCCGCAGAAGTCCAGCTTCTCCACCGTAGCCACGGCGGACTCCCGGATCTCGGGGGCCACCAGCACCCAGGCGGCCTCGATGTCGGCTTCCTTCTTGCCTTCCAGCTTCTTCTCGGAGGTGAAGATCGCCTTGCGGCTGTTGACCATGTACTCGACCACCTGCTCCTCATAGGCCCGGACGTTGGTCTCGTAAGTGTCATCGGGACGGGCGGTGTAGGTACCGTCCTCCCGCAGGTCCCAGCCAACGAAGAAGCTGGTGCTGAACTCGAAGTCGGGCATGACCATCAGCTTGTTGTCCAGCTTCACCTCGATCGCCCAGTGGCCGAAGACCTCGGCGCAGAGCTCCGGGTCGAACTTGGAGTTCTCGGGCTCCGTGGGTGCCGGCTCGGTGATCTCGGTCGGATCGGTCTGCTCAGGCAGGGTGGTGGGCTGGGTGGGCACCTCGGTGGAGGGCTCGGTGGAAGGCGCGGGCGTTTCTCCACAGGCAGCCATAGACAGGACGATCAGCAAACATAGCAGGATCGCTGTTACTTTTTTCATGAACATCACTCCATTTTTGACGATATCGCATCTATTTTAGCCCCAAACAGGACGATCGTCAAGGATTTCTTCTGGACGATCCGATCTGTCTGTGATATGATACAATTTGAAAAAATTATAAGTACATCATGGAGGCTATCCATATGATGCATCGGATGAAACGAGCCACGTCATGGCTGCTCCTGCTGGCGTTGCTTTTGGGCACTGTGGGTTGCGGAGCTCAGCCCACGACCACGGAGCCCCCCGCGTCCTCAGAACAGGTCCAGACCACCGAGCCTGTGCAGACCGCTCCTTCGGTGACGGATCCTTCCGTCACCGAGCCTTCCGTGACGGACCCCTCCGTAACGGATCCCACCGTCACCGAGCCCTCCGTGACGGATCCGTCTGTAACAGATCCTTCCGTGACGGACCCCACGGGGACGGTCCCCGTCGTGACGGACCCCACCACCACCGTGCCGGTGCCCACCACGCCGAAGCCCACTACCACCACGCCCACCGCCCCCAGACCCACGGATCCGGATGAGGCTCTGATCGATGTGGACACCGACAAGCTCCCTGTTTCCCAGCGGACCCTCTACGACCGGCTTTTCGACCCGGACCGGAAGATCCAGGTGGACATCCGGATCTCCGACAGCGAGCTTTTGAAGCTGCAGAAGGACTACGACCACTATTCCAGCTTCGGCTCCAAGTCCCCGATCTACCGGATGGCCGACATGGTGATCACCATCGACGGTGTGGGCTACCTGATCCGGGAAGTGGGCGTCCGCATGAAGGGCAACACCTCCCGTACGGACTTTTACAGCAGCTCCAAGGGGATCTACAACGCGATCCACCTGAAGCTGGACTTCCAGCAGACCTTCGATGACGAAGAATATTACGGCACCGATGCCAAGGTCTGGAGCTCCAAGGATCAGCGGAAGGAACGGAAGGAACGGACCTTCGCCACGCTGGAGGAGCTGGAGTTCCGGTGGAACAAATCCAACGACTTCTCCTACCTCCGGGAAACCTACGCTCACCAGATCTATGCGTCCGAAGGCGTACTTACGCCCCTGATCAACCTGTGTAGTATGGATCTGGGCGGTGTCCACATGGGCATCTACACCCTGAGCGAGCCGGTGGACAAGATCTTCCTCCAGAAGCGTCTGCCTGCCACGGAGCTGGGCGGCGATCTGTACAAGTGCAGTCACAAGAGCAGCTTCACCAAGAAAAATAGCATCGGCATCGAAAATGAGGACGAGGGCCGGTTCTATGCCTTCGACCTGAAGACCAACAAGAAGACCTCCGACCATTCCTCTTTGAAAAACCTGATCGATGGCCTGGCCGATCCCGATATCACCCGGGAGGAGTTCGCTTCTCTGGTGGATGTGGATAACTTCCTGAGCTATGCGGCAGCGTCCTGGTTCCTGGGGAATTTCGACGATCTTCGAAACAATTACAGTAATTTCTACCTGTATTTCCTGAAAAGCTCCGGAAAAGCCATCATCATCCCCTATGACCTGGATCTGAGTCTGGGCGTTACACGGGGTCTGGAGATGTCGTCTGCCGATCCCTTCGGTGACCAAGCCATGATCCATAAGGATCCCCAGCCTCAGGAAGACCCCCTGTTCCTGCACACCGTGGTCCGGGACAGTCTGTTCGTGTATGAATATGCTGATGCGCTGGACCGGGTCAGCCAAAACAAGTATCTGAAAATCTCCACCTTCCGGCAGTGGTTCCAGCGGGCCAGCGGCATGTACAACGGCGACGTGACCCCTAGCAAGACGCTGGAGAACATGAGCGGTAGGAAACTGGCCTTCAACATGGAACGAGGCTCCGCCTCCAAGATGACCATGGAGACCTTCCTGACCGAGATCATGGCGACCTACCGGCACTATATGACCCAGTTCCGGAACGAGACCATTTGACCCCGAAAGGCACTAAGGCTCGGCCCCCTCAAAGAGGGGCCTGTCACGGCGAATGCCGTGACAGGGAGAGTGGACCCAAAATAGGACGACACCCCCATCGCGTGACAGCTCCCCCAGAGGGTGAGCCAAGGCTTGATATTCGTCAAACTGAGGCCGTTGCAAAACTTCCGTTTTGCAACGGCCTTTCGTGTATTTTTATAGACAAGTTCAACTGTTCGTGATATGATCGTATCAAATATCACAGGAGGATAGAACGATGTTCAAAAGATCCATTTCTTTGATCCTCTGCGTCCTGACGGTGCTGTCCATGGCAGCCTGTGGGATCGTGGAGACCCCCCCGGCTTCCGGGGAGACCACCGTGCCCACCCAGACCGGCAACGGTGATCCCCTCAACCCCACCGCTCCCACGGCCTCGGCCCCTCAGGCACCCGAAACGGAGGAGGGCGCTTTGTATGAAGCCCTCTTCGACCCCACCAGCACCGTGTCCGTGGACCTGCGGATGCCCGACGAGGAACTGCGGAAGATGCAGGCCGACTACGAGCGTTACCGGGACATGGGCTCCAAGTCCCCCATCTACCGCCGTGCCGATGTGACCATCACCGTCAACGGCACCGCCTATGAAGTGAAGGACGTGGGCGTCCGCATGAAGGGCAACACCTCCCGGACCAGCTTCTACCGGGAAGAGGAGGGCGGCATCTTCCGGGCGATCCATCTGAAGCTCAGCTTCGACGAGACCTTCGACGAGCCTGCCTACTACGGCTCGCAGGCTCAGGTCTGGGCCACCGACGAACAGCGGCAGGCCCGGAAGGACCGGACCTTCGCCACCATGGACACGCTGGAGCTCCGCTGGAACAAGTGCTTCGACTCCACCTACCTCCGGGAGAGCTGGGCCTATGAGCTCTACCGCTCCGAGGGCGTGCTGGCTCCCATGTCCACCCTGTGCTCCATGGACTGGAGCGGTGTCCACATGGGCGTGTATGTGATCAACGAGCCTGTGGACGAAGCGTTCCTTGAAAAGCGTCTGCCTGCCGAAGATCTGGGCGGCGACCTGTACAAGTGCGGCTGGACATGGCAGGGCTGTACCTTCACCAATGGCGACTCCATCGGCATCGAGGACGAGGACAAGGGCGAGTTCTACTGCTTCGATCTGAAGACCAACAAGAAGGACTCCCAGCATGAACAGCTCAAAAACCTCCTGCGGGAGCTCCGCGGGGACCTGACCAAAGAGAAGCTGACAGGTCTTCTGGATCTGGACCGGTTCCTCAGCTACACCGCCGTGTCCTGGTTCCTTGGCAACCCCGATGACCTGCGGAACAATTACAACAACTGCTACCTCTATTTCCTGAAGAGCTCCGGCAAAGCCATCATCATCCCCTACGATTTCGACCGTTGCCTTGGCATCACGCAGGAGTATGACCCCTCCGGCCACGCCATGACGCTGGACGATCCCTTCTCCGACAAGCGGGAGGGCGCCCAGGGCGGTCCTCAGGATCAGGAGAACCCCCTGTTCAAGACCACCATCGTCAAGGGCGGTAGCTTGGTGAAGGAATACGCCCAGACCCTCCAGCGGGTGGCGAACAACGCCATGCTCGATACCGATACCTTCGCCCGGCGCTTCGATCTGGTCCGGAGCCACTACGGCGACAAGGCCCGGCCCAGCCGCAGGATGGAGAATATGGACGACTGGGATCCCAGCTTCCGGCTGGAGCGGGCTTCCGGCGAAAGCAATCTTTCCTTCGTTGACTATATCAGTGCCAAAATGGCCACCTACAGCTCCGTCATGGAGAACGTGGATGATTATGTAAACTACGAGCGTCCCGTGCCCACGGGCTACTACATCCGGGGAGACTTCAACGACTGGTCCAACAAGGAAGCGTACATCATGAAGGACGTGGACGGCATCATGACCTTCACCCTCAAGCGGAACCATGACTTCTCCTTCAAGGTCTACAACGACCCGGAGCAGGAATGGCTGGGCGAGGAGTCCATCGCCGAAGGCAACACCGTCCCCTTCCAGACCGATGACCACGGTAACATCCGCCTGAAGGGCGGCACCTATCTGGTGCAGTACGATCCCGAGACCAAGATCATCACCCTGACCCAGCAGTAAAAGGAGGATATCCCATGGATCTTCGCAAACTGACTGCCCTGATCCTTTGTCTTCTGCTTCTGACGGGCTGTGGGGCCCAGCCTGCCCCGGTGCCCACCACAGAAGGGACGCTCCCCACCGCAGAAGCCACGGATCTGCCCGTGGAAGTGACAGACCCCACCACACTGCCCACGGAGCCCTCCACAGAGGCGACGGAGCCCACCGTGGAAGTGACGGATCCCTCCACGGAAGTGACGGACCCCACCGAAATGCCCACCGATCCCACGCCCGCCGTGACGGATCCCACCACACCGGTCCCCACCACGCCGATCCCCACGGTCCCCGTGCCCACCACCCCCAAGCCCACGGCTCCCAAGCCTACCACGCCCACCGACCCCAAGCCCACGGAGCCTGCCCCCTCGTCGGAGGAGCTGCTGTACGAGAAGCTCTTCGACCCCAAGACCCGGGTGGATATCAATATCCGGATGTCGCCTCAGGAACTGCAGAAAATGCAGGACGACTACGACCGTTACAGCTCCTTCGGCTCCAAGTCCCCGATCTACCGTCGGGCGGACGTGACCATCCGGCTGGACGGCGTGGCCTATGAGATCAAGGACGTGGGCGTGCGCATGAAGGGCAACACCTCCCGGATGGCCTTCTATGATGCCCAGAAGGGGATCTACAACGGCATCCACTTCAAGCTGGACTT
>JAFNXT010000310.1 GCA_017378975.1 Oscillospiraceae bacterium | reverse complement strand
CAGGACTTTTGGTGGGGGAGGACGGATTCGAACCATCGAAGCGAAACGCAGCAGATTTACAGTCTGTCCCCTTTGGCCACTCGGGAACTCCCCCATATTCAATTGTCTGTCTGATCGGAGCCGGTAGACGGACTCGTTAGTTGAGGTGACGACCAGTTTTGAACTGGTCGTTCGATTTGCGAGCCCTGATGTTCTCAGCTCTGAATGGAGCCGGTAGACGGACTCGAACCCCCGACCTACTGATTACAAATCAGTTGCTCTACCAACTGAGCTATACCGGCGGCTCAAACAGAACACGCTTATTATAGCACGTGAAGTCAAAATGTCAAGCATTATTTTTTCTTTTTTTGATCTTTTTTCTGATGCCTTCTCCCCTTCCCAAATCACAGCATTTTGCCCCAAAACACTTGCTAACAGATATTCGTTTATATATAATGTATTTGTAATACCGCCACAGGAGGTATCCAAATGGACCGTCTATCCCGGAAGCTCATAAGCTTCATCCTCGTCATCTGTCTGCTCTTCACCTTGCTGATGCCCGTGGGCGCGGTCCCCTCAGCGGTGGAGATCGTCACCACGCCCAGCGGCTATACCACCGCCGCCGATGTGGTCTACGTCACCGAAGGTGATATCGTCCTCAACTGGGGCGCCCGTGGAGAGGACTGCACCTTCCTGACCACCTACGCCCAAAGCTACTATACCGATGGCATCGAATACGATGACCTGTCCCAGCTCTCCGGCGGCACCTCCGCCACCGACGCTCCGGACAGCGAACTTTATGATGCCCTGCAGGACCTGATGGTGTCCAAACACACCACCTTCACCAAATACGGCGGTTCCTCCGCTCTGGACTGCAAGAAGTTCTACCACTATACCGACTGTATGCTCAGCGATCCTTCTTACGTGTCCACCCTCTACCGTGGCACCATCGTCGGCGGCCTTTGGGACGGCGGCAAGTCCTATAATCAGGAGCACGTCTGGCCCCAGAGCAAGTGCATCGGCACGGCCAGTCAGGACGTAGGTGACCTGATGCAGCTTCGCCCTGCCGTGCCCAACGAGAACAGCTCCCGGAACAACACCGCCTACGGTGAGAGCGACGGCTACTATGACCCCGGCATCTCCGTCCGTGGCGACTGCGCCCGGACCCTCCTGTACGTATACACCCGCTGGGGCAACACCGAGAAGCTGTGGGGCGAAGAGGGTGTGATCGAAGATCTGGAGATCCTCCTTCGCTGGATCGAAGAAGACCCGGTGGACACCTGGGAGATGGGTCATAACGACGCTGTCCAGTCGATCACCGGCGTGCGGAACGTGTTCGTGGACTACCCCGAGTACGCGTGGCACCTGTTCGGTCAGCCCCTGCCCTCTGACCTCCAGACTCCCTCCGGCGGGGAAGATGGCGACAGCACCGCCACGACCCCGACCGCCACGCTGGTCACCGACGCCACCACCCTGACTGCCGGCGATCAGATCATCATCGTGGCGGCGGACTATGGGTTTGCCCTGTCGACCGAGCAGAAGACCAACAACCGCGGTCAGGCCGCCGTCACCAAAGACGGTACTACCGTCACCTATGGCTCCGATGTCCAGATCCTCACGCTGGAAAAAGGCACAGCCAGCGGCACCTTCGGTCTGAACACCGGGACCGGCTATCTGTCCGCCACTTCCTCCTCCGCCAATTATCTGAAGACCAACGCCGCTCTGTCGGACAACAGCTCCTGGAGCATCTCCATCGACAGCACCACCGGCGTGGCTTCCATCACTGCCGGCGGCACCAATACCCGGAACAACCTGCGTTATAATTCCACCTCTTCCCTCTTCTCCTGCTATGCCGCTGAGAACTCCCAGAAGGATCTGCAGATCTATCGTCTGGGTGCTCCCACGGAAAGGGTGATCTACTTCAGGAACACCTCCGGCTGGTCCGCCCCTTACATCTACGCATGGAACAGCAGTGCTACCGTCACCGATGCCTGGCCCGGCAACGCCATGACCAAGGTGTCCGGCACCACCAATATCTACAGCTATACGCTGAGCAACGAGGCCACCAACGTGATCTTCACCAACGAGGGGGCCTCTCAGACCCCTGACCTGACGATCCCCACCGACGGTAAGGATCTGTACACCCTGTCCACCGGCAGCTGGTCCGGCTACGATCCTGCCGCCGTCGACTATTATCTGGTGGGCTACATCAACGGTGCCAATTACGGCTGTGAAGAAGACAGTGCGAATTTGGGCCAGTACAAGTTCACGGACGGCAAACTCACCGCCACCTTCCCCTCCGACAGCTATGTGTTCGTGAAGACCGGCGACAACGCCAACTGGTACCTGTGCCAAAGCTATACCGAAGCACCGCCCGCGACGCTGGTCCTCAACGCCTCCGAAAAGCTGCTGGTCCCCGGCAAAGCCGAGATCACCTTCACGCTGACCGTGAACGACAACGGCACCCTGACACTGGACTACGCCATCACCAACTGTCCCCACGAGTACTCCAGCGAGGTGACCAAAGCCGCCACCTGTACTGGCACCGGCACCCGGGATCATCATTGCTCCATCTGCGGCCACAGCTACACCGAGACCATCGAGGCGCTGGGCCACAGCTATTCCAGCACCGGCGTATGTACCAGATGTGGCATCGACTGCGCCCATAACTATTCCAGCAAGGTGACGCTGGCCGTCACCTGTACCTCCCCCGGCATCCGTAAGTATACCTGTGCCACCTGTGGCTACAGCTACACCGAGACCATCGCTTCACTTGGTCACAGCTACAGCGCCAAGGTGACTGCCCCCACCTGTACCGCACCGGGCTATACCACCTACACCTGCTCCACTTGTACCAACTCCTACACCGGTGACCCCACTGCCGCCACCGGTCACAGCTATTCCAGCAGCGGCGTATGTACCAAGTGTGGCACCGGCTGTTCCCACGCTTACTCCTACAAGGTGACCCAATCGCCCACCTGTACAAGCAACGGCATCCGGGAGTATCTCTGCGCCACCTGTGGTCACACCTATACCGAGACCATCACGCCGCTGGGCCATGACTACCATCGCCAGCTGACGGAGCCGACCTGTACCACTCAGGGCTATACCTCCTTCACCTGTGCCACCTGCGGTGACTCCTACATAGGCTTCACCACACCTGCCACCGGTCACAGCTATTCCACCGACGGTGTATGTACCAACTGCGGCATCAGTTGCTCCCATAACTATTCCAACAAGGTGACGCAGGCCGCCACCTGCACCACCCCCGGCACCCGCAAGTATACCTGCGCCATCTGCGGTATGAGCTACACCGAGTCCATCACGCCCCTTGGCCACAGCTACACCGCCACAGTAACGGCCCCCACCTGTACCGCCCAGGGCTTCACCACCTATACCTGCTCCACCTGCGGTGACTCCTACCTCGGTAACACCACCCCCGCCACCGGTCACGATTACGCCAGCACCGGCGTGTGCAACAAGTGCGGTACCGGTTGCTTCCATGACTATTCCGTCACAGTGACCAAGGCCCCCACCTGCACTGCCACCGGCACCCGGAAGTATACCTGCTCCATTTGCGACCACAGCTACACCGAATCCATCGAAGTATTGGCACACAGTTTCACTACCAGTAAGATCTCTCCCACCTGCACCACGTCGGGCAGCATCTTCTACACCTGTGATAACTGCGGCTACAACTATTCCGAGAAGCTCCCTGCCACCGGGCATCAATACGCCAACGGTTACTGCCTGAACTGTGGCTGCTCTGACGGCACTACCTTGGAGTACTATCTGTTCGGCTACATCAACGGTGCCAACTACGGCTGTGAAGAGGACGCATCCACCTTGGGCGAATACCGGTTCGTGAACGGGAAGCTGTCCGTCTTCTTCGAAGAAGACAGCTACATCGGCATCAAGGAAGTCCTGGCCGGTGTGGACTATGTCGCGGAAGTGGCTACATGGTACATGACCGAAGGTTATCTGGGCGAGCCCACCTCTGCCACCATGTACGCCAGCAATACTCTGGCCAAGCCTGACAAGCTGTTCATCCCCGGCAATGTCGATGTGACCATCACCATCGTCAAGAACGATGACGGTACGATGTCTGTGAGCTACACCACCTACGAGTGTCCCCACGAATACACCTGCGAGGTGACCGCCGACGCCACCTGTACTGACGACGGCCAGAAGACCTACACCTGCGCCCTGTGTGGTGACAGCTACACCGAGGCCATCCCCGCCACCGGTCATATCTATTCCGGAGGCTACTGTCTGGTCTGCGGTGCCTCTGACGGCACCCTCGTGGACTTCTATCTGTTTGGCTACATCAACGGTGCCAACTACGCCTGCGAGGAAGACTGGCAGAACCTGGGTCAGTACAAGTTCGTGAACGGCAAGCTGACCGCCACCTTCCTGACCGAAAGCTATGTCGCGGTCAAGACCAGCGACAATATCAACTGGTTCATGAGCAAGAGCTACATCGAGACAGACTCCGGCACCTTCTACCACACCAGCACCGGTGCTACCGAGAAGATGAAGATCCCCGGCGGCGTGGAAGTCACCTTCACACTGGTGCAGAACAAGGACGGCAGTGTGTCCCTGAGCTATACCACCGAAGCCATTACGGTCACCGATCCGGGCCTGTCCCTGAGCTATCCCACATTGTCCTTCGAAGATGAGATCATCTACAATGTCTATTACAGCGTGAAGGACACCACTTCCGTGGTAGAGATGGGTCTGATGATCCTGCCCATGACGGACCAGAGCGCCACCGTCGAAGATGCCACCGCTCTGGTGCCCGGTCATGTCACAAACGGTACTGTGTATCTTACCAAGTCCAGAGGCATCCCCGCCGCCAACATGGGCGATACCCTGTACTTCAAGGTCTACGCCAAGCTGGCCGACGGCTCCTATGCCTACTCCAGCGTCGGCGGCTACAATGCCAAGGCCTATGCCAGATCCATCCTGAACGGGAACAACTCTCGTCAGATGAAGGCGCTGGTAGTCTCCATGCTCAACTACGGTGCCGAGGCCCAGCTCTACTTCGGTCACAACACAGGTT
>JAFNXT010000309.1 GCA_017378975.1 Oscillospiraceae bacterium | reverse complement strand
GTGGGCCATGCTGTAATAGATGATGTCACCGGGCAGAGGGACGTAGGCATCGTCCTCCACCCAGCGGCCCAGCTCCCGGAATAGACCGATCTGCCGCTCACAGCCGCATTCGGTGGGGATGAAGTGGGTGTAGCCCGCTTCGATCGCCACGGCGCTGACGAAGGTGGCGCACCAGTTGTCTTCGTAGGTCACCAGATACCCTTGGGCCAGCGGCTCATGGCCGTTGTACAGGTCCACGATCGTCCGGTGGCTCCCGTCGGCTTCATTGGCACCCAGCCAGCTTTCCGCAACGGAGAGCAGCTTCAGCCGGGCGGCTTCCTCCTGCGGGGACACGGGGGTATGGAAGCCGTAGTCGGCGTGTTGGACATACCATTTGGGTCCGAGGATCGCCGCCGCGATGATCGATGCCACGGCGAAGACGATGCCGAGGATGATGAGGATCTTTTTCTTCATACTGTGACCTCTCCCATGTCGCTCCCTTGCCGGGGTATTTGGGACATTATAGCACATGGAGGTCGGTTTCTCAATGTTTGAATTATAAATAATATGTGACCGGTTTTCTTACATCAAGAAGTAGAGCGCCATGGTCAGAAGGGCGGTGTTTTGGTCCTCCTGACAGTCGCCTGCCATCAGGAGCAGGAGCAGGACGATCAGCAGGTCGCCGGTGTCGAAGTCCCTTGGCAGGAGCCGCTTCAGGAAGCCGGTGACGGAGTTCTCGGGACGGTGGGAGGTTGTGGGGCTGGGCTTTGGCGGCGGAGGGCAGTCAGGCTCCGGCGGTGGGCAGGCGGGCTCCGGTGGGCAGGAAGGCTCCGGTGGGCGGTGAGGGCGCTCCGGGGGCCGCCGGTGGGGCTCCTCCATCCGGGATCTGCGGTAGCTTCCGTCGGGTTGGGGGATGTAGCGGTTATACATGATCTTTCCCTGCCTTTCAGCGGTCTGGGACCGAAAGTGCCCCGGCGGCCATACGGGCCAGACCGGCGGCCCGCATGGCTTTTTCCAGCTTCCCGATCCGCTCCCGGCTGAGGTAGGGGGTCAGGGCACGGAGGAGGGCCTGCTGGTTTTTGTCGATGGTGCCGCCCCGGGCCAGACCGGACAGCTTCCGGAGCATGCCCGGATCGATCGCCGGGAGGTTTTCCGGGGCGGAAGTGGGTGAAGGGTCGGTGGTGCCGCCCAGAGATCGGGCAAGCCCCATGATCTTTTGCATGGTCTGGGGGTCGGAGAGCATTGCATCCAGCTTCCCTTGCAGGTCATCCATCGCTTCCCCTCCTGAGCCGCTCCAGCATGGCAAGGACCTCCGGGGAGGTCAGGAGCCCGGACAGGGCCTGTTTCGCGGCGGCGGGATCTCCGGCGGCAGCCTGCGCCATGGCCCGGTCCACCGCTGTGGCATCCTGAGACTGCAGGAGCCGGAACAGTTGTTGCCCGGTCTCGCTGTTGGCCAGCCGGAAGGCTTCTTCCATAGAAATATCTCCAGAATTTCGCATCATTCCATTGCCTCCTGTGGGATCTGCTGATATAATGGTGGTACGATATCATCCTATGCTGTGAGGAGAGGGAAGGTGAACCATGAAGATATTAGTTTTGTCAGACTCCCATTCTGCCCTGAGCTTCATGCGCCGGTGCATCGATAAGGTGGAGCCTGACGCGGTGATCCATTTGGGAGACTATTATGATGATGGGGAGGTCATGGCTGAGGAATATCCCGGGCTTCGGTTCTATCGGGTGCCCGGTAACTGTGATCGCTACCGGGGGCCGGTGTGGGCGGCGGAAACGCTGGTGGAGAAGGTCTGCGGTGTGAAGCTTTTCATGACCCATGGGCATCTGCATCAGGTCAAGAGCGGTCTGGGAGCCCTGATCCGGGACGCGAGGATCACCGGGTCGCAGGCGGTGCTGTTCGGTCATACCCACGAGCCTTTGTGCCGTTATGAGGACGGGCTTTGGATCGTGAACCCCGGCAGTGCCGGATACAACGGTGGCAGTGCGGCGGTGCTGGAAGTGGCGGACGGGAAGATCCTGGACTGTCAGCTCATCCGGTAAGAGAAAAAAGATCATCGTCTGGAACGTAAAACGTGGCGATCCCCTCCGGTGTTTGGTGGGGGTCGCCACGTCGGCCCTTTGGGGCCTCCTCGCGATGACAACGGTCAGATCATGGGCTCAGCCAAGGAACAGGTAGAGGTACAGGAAAGCGACGGTGGCACCGAGGCCCACGGCCACGGACAGGGCACCGTCCACCAGCTTGCGCAGGTAATAACGGTGGTCGGCGGCGTTGGGGTAACGGGGGATCGGACGGCGGACGGTGGCTGTTTTCATGATGGTATCCTCCTCAGTTCGTTTTCTGATTATAGGATATCATGGGCTGAGTCCAATAAAACGTACCTTATGACTTCTTTCGGGAAAATTCTGCATCTTGCATCCCGGTGTCCGGTGTGGTATGATTAGATATCATGTAAAGTGCGGAGGTTCGAGAGATGGGCATGTTTACTGGGATCGGTGAGAAATGGGACCGGTTTTGTGATAAGACCAAGCCCTTCCGGGAAGGTACCGGGAAGGTGCTGGGAGGGACAGGGAAGGTCCTGAAGACCACAGGATCCTATCTGTTCCGGCTTCGTGCGGTGCTGCTGTCCGTGCCTGTGGCGGTGGCGGCGATCCTGCTGGCCATGAAGAACATGGACCGGCTCCCGGACAGCGTGGGGCTCATGCTCCAGACCAGTGGCGATTTCGCCGTTCTGGTGCCCAAGACCATTGCGGTCTTCGGTCCTCTTGGCATCACCGCGCTGTGCATCCTGCTGACGGTCTGCTCGAAAAAGACGGTGTTCCCCTGGCTGATCAGTGTGTTCACCCTGATCCTGCCGGTGCTGATCTGGTTCACCAACGTGTATCCTGCCTGATCTGTTGGTGGAGGATATCTCATAGGAGGGACGACCATGGAAATGAAACGTATTTTGGCGCTGGTGCTGGCGGCGGTGCTGTGTTTTGGCCTGCTGCTCACCGGCTGTGGTAAGGAGAAGACGCTGGACAAGGAGCCTTTGCGGCAACTGCTGGATTCGGTGGAGAAGACCTCTGCCATGATGGAGCGGATCGGTCCGGACTTCAGCGCGGTGCTGGGGGCCATGGAAAAGGGCCGGATCTCGGTGGACGCGTTCGGTTATCTGGAAAGCGTGACCTACATCGATCAGGCCGCCGGCGGCTTTGCCAACTATATGAAGCTGGGACCGGAGGGGCAGCAGTGGCAACTGAGCCTGATCAAAAAAGATCAGGAGCTGGCATTGATGTTCCCGTCCCTTTTGGGCGACCGGGCCTACGGCGCCAAGCTGGAGGACCTGAAGGACGTTCCGGTCTGGGGGCTCATGGGGATCGATCCCCAGAGCTACGGACAGGGTGGGGGCATGCTGGGGGCTTTGGGCGCGCTGAGCAAGCTCCGCAAGGATCTGGCGGGGGCTTTGGACGGACTGCAGCTCAATGGCAAGATGGACAAGGCACGTGTGGCCGGTGAAGAGGTGGAGGCCATCGTGGTCTCCTTCCAGCTTGACGTGGCACAGCTTCGTGCCATGCTGGGACTGCCGGAGACCATGGAGCTGGCGGCCGGTGTGGCGGTGAACATCCATCCGGAGACGGAGCATATCATGAGTATCGATTGTCGTCTGCGGGGCACCGTGAACGGGAACCCCGGCGACATCGGCCTGATCCTGACGCTGGGCAAGGACACCGCCGCCTCCGGGAAGTATACGCTGGACATCCAGTCTTTGGATGGCAGTCAGGTGGTGGCCTTCATGAAGGTCCAACTGAACGTGGAGGACAGCGATGCCAAGACCACCGCGTATCTGACGATCACCGGTGACGGCGAGGGCATCGAGATCCAGAAGTACCGTGCCGCCTTTGAGCATGACAAGCAGACCCAGCGGTTCACGCTGGATGTGGACAACGAAGGCCAGACCTCTGTGATGGACGGTATGCTCCGTTACAAGGAGGATATCTTCCAGCTTTACATCGCCACCCTCCGGAAGGATGGGGAAGAGCGTGTGCTGGACGCGACGGTGAGCTTCGAGGCCGGTGTCGAGGGAGAGTTCCCCCAGATCCCGGAGTACACTCATATGTCCCAGCTGACGGAGGAGCAGTGGAAGGGGCTGGTCATGGTGCTGGCCCTTGTGATGGGGAAGTATCCCACCAATTGATCGAGGAGATAGAAACAGGACGTGTTGCACAAGCCGCAACACGTCCTGTTTTTTTGTGACGATGACATCGTTTTTAGTCGAAGAGGGCCAGATCGTAGCCGACGCTACGGAGGGTATCGATCACGGAGCCCAGGATCGCGGTGTTGGTCTGGGATACCGCGTGGAGCAGGAAGATGCCGCCGCTGTGGGCGGCACCCACGATGCGGTCATAGGCCGCCGCCGGGGTGGGCTGGTCCTCCGGGTCGTAGTCGTAATAGGCGAAGCTCCATTCCACGGTCTTATAGCCCAGGTTTTGGGCTACCGCCAGAGAGAGCTGGGAATATTCACCCATGGGCGGGCGGAACAGATGCATCTCGTAGCCGAAGGTCTCCTTCACATAGGTATGCAGACCCATGATCTCGTCGGCCATCTGGTCGATGGTCAGGGTGGGCATGGACAGGTGACGGACGGAGTGGTTGCCCAAGGCGTGGCCTTCGTCGATCATACGGCGGATCAGGTCGGGATTCTGCTTGCAGTAGCTTTTGGTGACGAAGAATACCGCCTTCACGTCTTTTTCTTTGAGGGTGTCCAGGATCTGGGGGGTATAGCCGTTCTCGTAGCCTTCATCGAAGGTCAGGTACAGCCGGGTATCCAAGGGGCCGATGAACCATGCGTCGTACCCTTCCCACTTCTTCTGTGCATCCAATGCCCCGTGGGGGCGGTTCCGCTGGTCCACCGCCAGCCCCTGACCGTAGCCGTGGAGGGTGATGTCCATGGTCTCCAGCGTCTGGCGGCTGTAGAGCGCGCCTTCGAAGGGGTACTTCGGAGGGGCGGGTGCCGTGGGCGTGGAGGGCTCCGTGATGGGAGGCTCTGTGGGTACGGGGTCTGTGGGGATCGTTTGGGTGGGGATGGTAGGAGGCTCCGTGGTGGGGGGCTCTGTGGGGATGGTCTCCGTAGGCAGGGGCTCCGTGGTGGGAGGTCCTGTGGGGGCGGTCTCCGTGGGGAGCGTTTCTGTGGGCTCCGGTACGGTGGTGGGAGGGACAGTGACCGTTTCGGAGGGAGCGGTGGGTGCCGGGGCGCCCGTACAGCCCCAGAGGGCATGGAGGACGGTCAGAGTGGTCAGGAGGATGCAAAGGGGTCTTTTTTTCATACCATCACCTTGACGTCAGCCCTTCAGGCGGCGGGCTTCTTCTTCACGCTGGCGGCAGACCTCGGCCCAACTGGGGATGGTGGACAGACGCTGGGCCAGTTCCTCCATGATATGGGGGATGTCGATCCCCTGAGGGCAGATCTGGGCGCATTTGCCGCAGGCCACACAGGCAGAGGGCTTCTGCTCCTCCGGGAGCATATGGACCGCCATGGCGGTGATCATGGAGGGGCAGAACCGCAGGTCAGTGCACACGGACAGGAGCATGGGGATGTCCAGCCCGGCGGGACAGCCGTCACAGCAGTAGCGGCAGGCGGTACAGGGGATCGCGTCCTTCATGCCTTCCGCCAGCTCCAGCAGGAGCTCCCGCTCCTGAGGGGTCAGGGGCTGGGGCGCGGAGAAGGTATGGAGGTTGTCCTCCATCTGGGAAAGGTCCGACATACCACTGAGGACCACGGTGACACCGGGCAGGTCCTGCAGGAACCGGAAGCCCCAGGAGGCGGTGGAGGCCTCAGGCCGCAGGGCCCGGAGCTTCTTTTCCTCCGCTTCTCCCAGCTTCGCCAGTTTGCCGCCCCGGACGGGCTCCATGACCCAGACGGGGATGCCGTGACGCTCCAAAAGCTCGTATTTGCCCTTGGCGTCCTGCATGGTCCAGTCCAGATAATTGAGCTGGATCTGGCAGAATTCCATCTCCTTGCCGTAGAGCGCTAAAAACCGGTCGATCAGCTCCACCCGGCCGTGGGTGGAGAAACCCAGATGGCGGATCTTACCCAGCCGCTTCTGCTCCAGGAAGTAGTCCATGATGCCCCAACGGGGGTCCAGATAGACCTCCAGAGAGCTTTCGCACACATTATGCAGGAGATAGAAATCGAAATAGTCCACGCCGCATTTTTGCAGCTGGGCTTCGAAGACTTCCTTGGGGTCATAGCGTTCGCTGACCTGATGGCCGGGGTATTTGTCTGCCAAATACCACTTGTCTCTGGGATAACGGGCCAGAGACGCGCCGATCGCGGATTCGGACAGGCCGCCGTGGTAGGGCCAGGCGGTGTCGAAATAGTTCACGCCCTTGGCGATCGCCAGGTCTACCATGGCATCGAGCTGAGTCTGGTCGATGGAGCCGTC